>DCDB01000359.1:1923-7788 GCA_002316215.1 Lachnospiraceae bacterium UBA1066
TCTTCTTCGTCATCCTCTTCTTTATCTTCTTTATCAGACCCGATTCCGAGAATTTTTCCCAAACCTTTGAAAAATCCGCCCTTACCTTCTCCCTGCTTTCCTTTCAGAGATTTTCTTCTGCCTTCTTTATCCTCTTCGTCATCCTCTTCATCGTCTTCGTCGTCGATTTCGTCGTATTCGGCGTCTTCTTCGCCGTCATCTTCATCCGCATCGTCATCCTCATCATCGTCCGACATGAAGAATCTGTGCTTCCTTGGCTTTTCTTCTTTCTTTTCCGCAGCAGATTTTACAGCTTTTGATTTCAGAAAATGTTTCCTGAAGTCTTCTTCATCAAAATCTTCTTCACCTTCTTCATCGTCATCGTCTTCATCACCGCTGTCTCCTGCATTTTCTGCCTCGCTGCCGTTTACGTCATTTCCCTCTTCGCTGCCTTTTTCGCCATTGTCCTTTCCGCTGCCTTTTCCGAAGTCGTCCTCTTCTTCATCTTCACTGCCGTCTTTTCCTTCACCGCCGGCGGTGCCGCTGTCCTCATCATCTTCATGCCTGCGGTCCGCACTGTCTTCGGCCTTATCACTGTCTGCAGCTTCATGACTGCGTTTTACGCCGCCTGCGGCTTCATCCCCGCTTTCTTTATAATACGGCTCTTCTTCCGTATACCGTTCTTTCTTTGTATACGCGCCGGCCTCGTCCGCTGCATCTTTGTAATCATCAAATTCCCTGTTTTCGTCCAGTTCGGAGAAATCGTCTGTCTCGCCGTCTTTATCTTTTACGTCTGAATCGGCTTCCTCTGCAAAATCGTTCTTGCCTGAAAGTCCGCCGTCTTCTTCCGTAATTTCAGCCGGTTCTACCATAACAGCTTTATCCAAAGTTCCGTCTTTCTTCAGCTTTTTATTCTCAGCTCCGGACTCTTCTTCCGGTTTGGCGGAAGGCGCCTTGCTGAAATCAAATTCCGAGAATTCCTCCGGGATGTCTTCTTCACCGGTTTCATTCTCATCTTCAGGCGTTTCCTCCGTTTCTTCTTCAGAATAAATTTCCTTCGGTGCTTCCGAAAGCGCATTCTTCTCTTTTTCAGCCTGTTCTTCGGCTTCCCTGAGTTTGGCTTTGCGTTCTTCTTCCGCTTCCTTCGCCTTTTCAGCAACCTCCTGAACAAAGGCCGCACCGCTTTCCCACGTCTTTTTCCTGAAATCCGTATTTACAGACTGCCGGGAATCAAAACCCTGCTTTTTAAACTCCGAATTCAGGAAATCATATTTGAGAGGTTTGATTTTCACGAGGAAAAGAGCCGACGGCAATGTATCCAGCATCTCCGGAGTCACATTTTTCATGGCCAGAATCTGCCGGTATTCGTCTGTATCGCGTCCGATAAGCTCGCTGGTACCGTAAATCTGCAGTCCTGTGATATCGGACATATCCGTGTAGGGGTCAAAAATGGCGGCGCTCACTTTATCATTCTGCAGAATCCCGCGGAATTTGAAACCGCCTTCCGTAATGATGTAAAAAGCTTCATTTGCAAAAATATATTCCAGAGGCGTACAGCGGACATATCCGTCGGAAGCTGTCGCAAGAGCCAGCGTGTTATGGTTCGTAACATATTTTCCGATCGCTGCAAGAAGTTCCTGCTGGCCCATAGCTTTTATCGGCGCTCTCATAACCTTTGCGATCTGGTAGCCGGCTTCGACAGTCTGCTTGTCATCACTGATGAACATAGCCGTAATCTCGCCGCTTCCTACAGATGCCTCCATGCCGACCACATACTTTGAAAAGCCCTGGTCCGAGAATCCGATGCCCACGAAAGCCAGGCGCTTCGATGCCAGGATATCTTTATGCGCAAAGAGATAAGCTTTTGTCTTACCGGCCGTCAAAGCTCCGTAAAAGTTAAAAATAAAACAGAAACCGTCATAACTGCTGATGTCTGAAGGCGCTTCAGTTATTTCCGTCAAGCGGGCATTCCCGATAATACATCCGAGAACTCTCGACGCCCTCTCCGTCGAACTCATTTTCCCATCATACAAAATCAAAGTATTTGCCATCTTACGCCGCCTTTCATCCTGGTCCTGCAACATAAACTCTCAGAAGCTTTACTACATGTCCATCCTGACGAATTGAATTTTCAAATCCGTACGGTTCTTCTATTTCTTAATATTCTGTCTCTCCAAGGAACTTTCCCTCTTCCATGGAACTTTTTTCTCTTCCATGGAACTTTTTTCTCTTCCATGAAACTTTTCCCGATCAGGCTTTTCCAATCAGGCTCCGGACGATCTTTCCGGTTGAATTCCGGACGAACGGTTCCGTCTTCAGTACAATCTTTTTTATTTGCCTGTAAGCAGGCTCTTTTGCATTCAGGCGGTCTGCAAGAGCCTGAAAATACGGAAGTTCCGTATGAGCCGAAGGCTCCGGATAAATCGCTGCGGCAAGAACATTATCTTCGCCGTAAACAACCGCTTCGGAAACAGCCGGATCCTGGAGCAGCTTTTCCTCAATCTCCTCCGGCGAGACATTTTCGCCGCTATGGGTAATTATCAGATTCTTGATACGGCCTGTAATAAACAGATAGCCGTCCTCACTGATCTTCCCGAGATCTCCTGTATGGAACCAGCCGCCGGCCATTGCCTCTTTCGTCGCTTCTTCATTATGGTAATATCCAAGCATGACATTTCCGCCGCGAGCCAGGATCTCTCCGTCTTCGGCGATTTTAACCTCGCATCCGGGGATCACCCGTCCGACGCTTCCGTCGCAGTAATCCTCATTGCGGTTAACCGCGACTACCGGGGAACATTCCGTAATACCATAGCCATTCAGGACCGTGATGCCCCATTTCCGGAAAGCTTCGACATACATCGGATCAAGCGGTGCGCCGCCGCAGATAATATTCTTAAGCTTCCCGCCAAAGAACTGCTGCACGGCCTCCGGCGGCAGCGCCGGTGCGCCTGCGCGTTTCGCCATCATCATAAACTGTTTATAAAAGGACTCCACTATCATCGGAACAGCAAAAATGGTCTGCGGTTTCCCGATCTGGAAGTCCTTCGCAATACTGCGTATACTGCGGCAGATATATGCCGGATATTCATAATTCAGCACGCCGAAAATACCCATGCCGAGACCGAACATATGGTGCAGGGGCAGAAGCGTCATGGCCGTTCCTTCAAGGACAAAATTCTTTACAGCATAGTTGACGTCCTCCGCAAGATTCTTCTGGCTGAGCATAACTCCCTTGGGCTTTCCGGTCGTCCCGGAAGTAAACACCAGCACTGCCATTTTCTCAGGATCCACCGGGTAATCCGTAAACTCCGTATTCCCCTTTTTAATCTCTTCATTTCCCGCTGAAATCCATTCGGCAAATGAAGACAGAGGGAATGTCCGGATTTCTGTAAGGCTTTCTGCAAAAGCTCTGAATTTATCCGAATAGATAATTGCCGTGCAGTCCCCATACCCGATAAGATCGCGGATATTGTCTGCAGGCTGCCTGCTGTCCATAGGAACAGCTGTATTGCCGCCGTCCGCTACTGCGAAAAATGCAACAACCCACTCATAGGAATTCTCTCCCAAAAGGGCAACATTAGTATCTTTTATGCCTGCTGCAGCAAGATAAGTGCCTGCTGCGTTAATATCTGCAAGAAATGCCTTGTAAGTTACTGTCCGGACGCTGCCGTCATCATCCGTATAAATGAAGGCGGTTTTTTCCGGAGTTTCCTCTGCTCTTTTTGCCACAAGCATTTTAAGATCTGTGATACTGTCAAGTTTATAATAAGGATATGGTTTCATGTATGGCTCTCCAAATAGTTTTTTATGTCCCCGATTGTCTTAAAGTTTATAATATCCTCATCGGGGATTGAGATTTTATATTCATCTTCAACATCACTGATTATTGTCATAACATCAAATGAATTGAGCTCGAGATCATCAACGAGCTGTGTCTCTTCCGTCATGTTCTCTTTTGGGAACTCTGTATATTGCGATAAAACTTCGACTATTTTTTCAAACATGATATTTCCTCCTCTTTTTCCGGCGGCCGTTTTTTTCTTTCTCGCCGCTGAAAATTCTCTTTTTCCGGCAGCCGCATTTTTTCTTTCCCACCGCTGAAAATTCTTTATTTCCGGCAGCTGCATTTTTTTCGCCGCGGGAATTCTCATTTTCTTACAACCGGATCCCCCAGTCTCCGCAGCTGTTTCCGGTTTTACCCGTTCTTTCTAATTCTAGCTGAAATCGTGATACGATTCAACTGTCTGGAAGACTTTTTTTAAATGAAAGTCCAAAATCTTTTACGAGCCGTACATCGACGCAAGCAGCGGAAGCACTTCCTTATTCTTGTCCCAGATGTGGGCAAATTTACTGATATCCAGCGGACAATTGCCTGTTCCCGTTTCAATCGTGATGGACGGAATACCTTTAGCCCAGACAAAATAATCCGCACAGCCGCCGGCCAGCGTATGATCGTATTTTTTTGAATTTGACAGGGCATAGCCCGTAAGATTCCGGACGCTTTCGGCAAGATAGCGGTCCGATTCCAGTATGTCCCCGGAAGTACCGTAATTCCAGTAGATCGTATCTCCGGACGAATGATAGGCGATGACACAGACTGTCGGATTGCTTTCTACAGCCTTCAGGATAGCCTGTGTTTCCGGCTCGCTCGCTGCGGCACCGCCCTTATAGCAGTCCGTCGAGGGTACCGGAACACCGTCTGTATAACCGCTCCAGCCGATATCAAAATTTTTGTTGAGATCCACGCCATTGGCATTTGCCTTGAAAGTCTTCAAATATTGCTCAATCGGCTGCGACGTACGCCCGAGCCCCGTATCCGATTCCCAGCACCAATGGACGATTTGCTGCATTCTTTCACGACGCAGGCCGGCAAGTCCGGACTCCGAAACCGTTACGCCATCCGGGTTGGCCATCGGAAGCAGATGAATGCAAACATTTGAAAAAAGATCCGTATAGGTCCGCCCGTTAAAAGTACCGCCGCCGGATACATTTTCCAGATAAGTTTCCAGCTGCCGCATAGCAAGAAGCGAATTGATGTATTCCCGCGCATGGATTGAATACTGGACAACAATATGGCGGGAAGCCTGCGGATTGCCGATAACGGCTTCCATAATCGAACGCTGATCCGCCGTTACCCCGAGAGAATCATAAGTCATAAGACCAGGATAGCGGACACTCAGGAAATAGAGATCCTTGACCATCTGTTCATAAGTGTAGGCAGAGGTCGAAGTTCCGACGATTTCCTGTCCGTCAGCAGGCATTTCCGACCGATACTGGCTCAGGTCCTGAATGCTGATATCGTTCACGCTCTGCTGCGAAACGGGATCCGGCGTCGGAGTCGGCGTGGCGGCCGTTGTAGGCGCCGGGGCGGAAGCCGTCGTGGATGCCGACTTCGTTGTATCAGCCGCTGCATTTGAAGAAGAAGCGGCGCCTGAAGCAGTCCCGGAAAGCGCTGCCCCCGACCCTGTCACTCCCGACGCAGCCTCGTCAGCAGACGTATCCGAAAGTGCCGCCCCTGAGCTCTCCATATCTGCTAGTCCGCTTTCTGTCATGCTGGCATCCTTTGAATTCGTCGCTGAAAACACATCCATCGGCGTCACCCGGCCTTCAACCACCCTGTATACCAGAAAGCCTGCCGTTCCGAGAATCAATACTATAAGTACCAGAAGAATCGCTGTGATGCCTTTTTTTCCATTATTATCCTTCATTCATTATTTCCTTCATTCATGATTTCCTTCGTTCATGATTTCCTTCGTTCATGATTTCCTTCGTTCATAATTTCCTTCGTTCATAATTTCCTTCGTTCATGATTTCCTTAATACTGGTCCCGCAATATTTTCTGATTAAATTTTTTCTTAAGATCTTTAATTGTTTTGCCTCGCTTGA
>DCDB01000092.1 GCA_002316215.1 Lachnospiraceae bacterium UBA1066
ATTTACCGGGAATGCCTGTTACGGAGGCGGCAATGGACAAGCCGGACCATTGCTTTATGACCTGCAGGCAGGAATAAATAGGGTACATAACCAAATTCCGACTGGACATTTCCACAGGATATTGTATAATACAGCTATAAAAGCTATCCAAGGACGGGTACCCAAGAGGCGGCAGGTTCTTAGGATGGTTTTTTTAAATCAATAAAATGAATTTCAAGACAAGAAATTTCACAAAAAATATTTATTATGCACAAACCGGAAGATAAATGTTAACCGGAAAACCACATTGTGTATAAACCAATTTATGGCAAAAAAAAGTTATCCAAATACAAAATTTTGCATACGGTAACCTTTTTTATGCATAGAGGCTTAAAAGAAGGACAAAAGGAAAAAAAGGAGGAGTAACATGAAAAAGAAAGTAGTTGGCTTACTGATGAGTGTTGCGATGGTGGCAGGACTTCTTGCCGGATGCGGAGGTGCGACAGCTTCCACAGCAACGACATCGACGGCATCGACGGCGGCTTCCACGGCGGCATCGACAGCGGCATCAACGGCAGCATCGACGGCAACATCGACAGCGGCATCAACGGCAGCTTCCACAGCAGCTTCGGGGAAGACGGATGCAGCAAACTTCAAGGTCGGCGCGATCCTGGTCGGCGATGAAAATGAAGGCTATACCTATGCACATATCGAGGGCATCAAGAAAGCATGTTCCGATCTTGGCATCAGCGAAAGTAATATCATCTTTAAGTATTCCATCAAGGAAGACGAGACCTGCCATGACGCAGCGGTCGATCTGGCTGAGCAGGGCTGCAACATCATCTTTGCAAACAGTTTCGGTCATGAGACCTATATCATGCAGGCGGCATCGGAATATCCGAACATCTACTTTGCACATGCGACAGGCACGCATGCAAAGAGCGCAGGACTTGCAAACTTCTGCAACTACTTCGATAATATTTATGAAGCACGCTACGTCTCCGGCATCGTTGCAGGCCTGAAGCTGAAAGAGCTCATGGATGCAGGCAAGGTAACGGATCCGTACATCGGCTATGTCGGTGCTTATCCGTACGCGGAAGTTGTTTCCGGCTACACCGCATTCTTCCTTGGCATCCAGTCAATCGTTCCGGATGCACATATGGATGTCCAGTACACGAACTCCTGGTTCAATATCACGGCTGAAGGCGAAGCTGCCAATGCTCTTATAGCAAAAGGCTGCTGCATCATCGGCCAGCATGCGGACTCCACAGGCGCACCGTCCGCAGTTGAGGCTGCGTTCAAGGCAGGCAAGACGGTTTATTCCGTAGGCTATAATGTCGATATGACTTCCGTCGCACCGGATGTTGCCCTGACATCCCCGCAGAACAATTGGGCAATCGCCTATGAAGAAATCATCAAGACGGCGATGGCCGGCGGAAAACTGGAAACAGATTACTGCAACGGCTATGCAAATGACGGCGTCATGATTTCCAGTCTCGGAACAGCATGCGCAGCCGGCACGCAGGATGCAGTCGACAAGGCAATTGCATCCATTAAGGACGGCTCTCTCCATGTCTTTGATACATCCAAGTTCACCTGCGCGGTCCCGGATCCGAATGACGGATCCAAAGGTTACAAGACAGATGACAAGGGTGTTGTTATCAGTGCATTCGCATCCGATACTAACGGCGATTACGTCAATGATGCAGATGAGGCGGTTACGGACGGCTATTATCATGAATCCACATTCCAGTCGGCTCCGTCCTTCTCACTGAGAATCAACGGCATCACAGAACTGAATGCAGGGTCATAAAGCAATTCTTTAAAGCAACCGACAGGGGGTTGGCCGGGCAGGCCGGCCCCCGAATTGGTATTAACCCGTTTTGGGAACAGAAAGGAATGATATCTTGGGAACTGAAGCAGCGGTTCAGATGAAAGGCATCACCAAGTGTTTCGGCGCGACGGTTGCTAACAACAACGTTGATTTTGAACTGAAGCACGGGGAGATTCTTTCACTGCTGGGCGAAAATGGCAGCGGTAAGACAACGCTCATGAATATGCTTGCCGGAATTTATTATCCGGATGAAGGACAGATCTTCGTGAACGGCAGGGAAGTGTCCATCACTTCTCCGAAAGATGCCTTCAATCTTGGCATTGGCATGATTCATCAGCACTATAAACTGGTAGACGTCTTTACGGCTGCCGAGAATATCATTCTGGGTCTGGAGGAAAAAGGCGGACTTGACCGCAGGGCAGTGTCCGCCAAGGTCAAGGAAATCGCCGACCGCTACGGGTTTGATATCGATCCGAACCAGAAAATCTATGAAATGAGCGTTTCCCAGAAGCAGACGGTCGAGATCGTCAAAGTTCTCTACCGGGGAGCGGAAATCCTTATCCTGGACGAACCGACCGCAGTCCTGACGCCGCAGGAAACGGACAAGCTGTTCAAGGTCATGAAGAACATGAAAGCGGACGGCAAGGCACTGATTATCATTACGCACAAACTGAACGAAGTTATGGCGGTCTCAGACCGTGTCGCTGTCCTGCGCAAGGGCGTGTATATCGGCGATGTACCGACGAAGGATACGGATCCGCAGAAGCTAACGGATATGATGGTCGGCCATGCGGTCACGCTTAATATTGACCGTCCGCAGTACGATAAGCCTCAGGAACGCATTGAAGTGCAGCATCTGACCGTGAAGGACGCCGAAGGCGTCAGCCGTCTCAAGGATGTCAGCTTTAATGCGGTGGGCGGAGAAATCCTGGGTGTTGCCGGTATTTCAGGATCCGGACAGAAACAGCTTCTTGAAGCCATCGCAGGTCTGCAGCCTGCTGAACCGGGAAGCCGTATTCTTTTCAAGGATGAGGGCGGGAAGGAACACGAGCTGCTCGGGAAGGATCCGCTTTCTATAGCAAAGCTCGGTGTCGCGCTTTCGTTTGTCCCTGAAGACCGCCTCGGCATGGGTCTTGTCGGCAATATGGATCTGACAGACAATATGCTTCTGCGGAGCTATCTGACCGGCCGCAGTATTTTTGCAGATCGGAAGAAACCAAAAGAGCTTGCCCAGAAGGTCGTCGATGAACTGGAAGTCGTGACGCCGAATCTTCAGACACCTGTCCGGAAGCTTTCCGGCGGGAATGTACAGAAAGTGCTTGTCGGCCGGGAAATTTCCATGAACCCGACGGTTCTGATGTCTGCCTATGCAGTCCGCGGACTTGACATCAATACTTCCTATGCTATCTACAACCTGATGACAGAGCAGAAGATGAAAGGCGTGGCTGTCATTTATGTCGGAGAAGATCTGGACGTACTCCTTGAACTGTGTGACAGGATTTTGGTACTGTGTGACGGTGAAGTCAGCGGCATCGTGGATGCCCGGACAGCAACGAAGGACGGAATCGGACTGATGATGACGCAGAACCAGAATAAGGAAAAGGAGGGACAGTCATGAGCGCGAATAAGGAAACCCGCCGTGAACCTTTTGTCCGAATTTCCAAAAGGACATCGATTTCACGCGGAAAAGCCTGGGGCATTCGCGGCATTGCCCTTCTTCTGGCACTGATCGTCGCAGGCCTTGTCATATTTGCTATTGTCAGGCTGAACCCTGTATTTGTCTACGGGGCGATGTGGGAAGGCGCTTTCGGAACCAAGACGCGTGCCTGGGCAACCGTCCGTGATGCCATGCTGATGCTGTGTATCGCCGTCGGTCTGGCACCCGCTTTTAAAATGAAATTCTGGAATATCGGTGCGGAAGGCCAGATTCTGGTCGGCGGCATTTCGACGGCATTCTGCATGATTTATTTCAAGACCGGAATGAGTCCGTTCCTGCTTTTTATCGTCATGATCGTCACCAGCGCCATCTGCGGCGCTGTCTGGGGTTTGATTCCCGGCATCTTCAAGGCAAGATGGAATACCAATGAAACTCTGTTTACCCTGATGATGAATTATGTGGCAATTCAGCTGACCAGCTATTCGGTCGCGAAGTGGGAGAATCCTCCGGGATCCAATTCCGTCGGCATCATCAATCAGACGACAAAAGTCGGATGGTTCCCGACGATTTTCGGACAGCAGTACCTGCTCAATGTCATTATTGTCATGATTTTGACAGTCGCGATGTTCATTTACCTGAAGTATTCCAAACAGGGCTATGAAATTAGCGTCGTCGGCGACAGTGAAAATACGGCACGCTATGCAGGCATCAACGTACGTAAGGTCTATGTCCGCACCATGGCGCTTTCGGGCGCAATCTGCGGTCTTGCCGGATTCCTGGCGGTTTCCGGCGCCAGTCATACGATTTCCACGTCGTCGGCAGGCGGCCGGGGCTTTACGGCCATCATCGTCGCATGGCTCGCCAAATTCAATACCTTTACGATGATCCTGATTTCTTTCCTTTTGATCTTCCTGGAGAAGGGCGCAACGGAAATCGCATCCCGCTATAACCTGAATGATTATGCTTCCGAGATCATAACAGGCATAATCCTGTTCTTTATCCTCGGCAGCGAATTCTTTATCAACTACGACGTGAAATTCCGCGGAAGAGGACGAAAGGGGGCAGAAAAAAATGACTAATATTGTTTCTTTGCTGCAGGCAGCCATTGTGTTTGGCACCGTCATTCTTTTCGGCGCCACCGGTGAGATTCTGACGGAAAAGTCCGGAAATCTGAACCTTGGCGTTCCCGGCATCATGTATCTTGGAGGCATTGCAGGACTTGTAGCTTCGTTCTTCTACGAGAAAGGGAATCCGAATCCGAACGTCTTCGTATCGGTTTTCATTTCTTTCATTGCATCCTTTGCGGCAGCATTCGTCGGAGGGCTGATTTTCAGCTTCCTGACGATTTCCCTGCGGGCGAACCAGAACGTGACAGGTCTGACGCTGACCATCTTCGGCGGCGGCGTCGCAAACTTCTTCGGCGGCTCGCTGAACAAACTGGCCGGCGGCGTCGGACAGATTTCCGTTGCTACGGCATCGGGCGGCTATCGCGCAACAACGCCGCTTGCCTCGCTCGGGGCTGTCGGCGAAGTCCTTTTTGATCACGGCTTCCTGACCTACGTGGCGATTGCAGTTGCCGTTCTCGTGCAGCTGTTCCTCGACAGGACGCGTGCAGGCCTCAACCTTCGCGCCGTTGGCGAGAATCCCGGCACAGCCGATTCGGCAGGCATCAATGTCACGAAGAACAAATACCTGGCCACCTGTATCGGTGCCGGCATTTCGGGAATCGGCGGTCTTTTCTACGTCATGGACTATACAAAAGGCACATGGGCGAATGACGGCACAATCGAAGGCCTTGGCTGGCTTGCTGTCGCTCTCGTTATCTTCGCTACCTGGAAATGCGTCAATGCCATCTGGGGCGCCTATCTTTTTGGTCTGCTTTCCTGGATGTATTTCTACGTCCCGGGGCTGACCAGAAGCTCACAGGAAATCTTCAAGATGCTGCCGTATCTTGTTACTATTGCGGTACTGATTGTCGTCTCGCTGCGCAACAAGAAGGAGAACCAGCCGCCGGCGAGCCTGGGACTTGCTTATTTCCGTGAAGAAAGATGACTTTTGGGAAAATTCCCCCAAAAACTTTGTTTTCAGGAAATTGGCCTTAAAACAAAGACAGATGCTCTTTTCAATAGCATTTCGTTTCCTGTTCTCTTTCAGATCCCTGAGGCCTGTATTCGAAGGACTTAATGTTTTACGCCTCTGCATCAGCTTTCCGGTACCGGGCCGATTTTTAATGGGACACTCTCTATAATTGCAACCATCGTTGTCCTGATTATCGCCGGTACTTCGGGATTCAGGGATCCTTCACAGCCGAATAGCCGCGGATTCCGCTACTTTTGCAGGAAGAGGCAGGAAATTAACCGCGGGCGGATTACGTGAATATTGAATGTTTCAGCGCGTCCAGGGTCAAAAGTTTTTCCTCAGGCAGGAAAACTTTTGTCTTTGGACGTTTGCAATATAAAATAATTTATCACTTTAGTGTGAAAAAATGTTGCACTGCAGAAAACATGATGATAAAATATTTTCCGTAGTTTTTTTCGACAATCAAAAGAGGAGGTTGTGGAGAATGTCATATGTTGATGAGGTTTTAGAAAAGGTAAAACAGAAAAATGCAGCTGAACCGGAGTTTATTCAGGCGGTAAGCGAAGTCCTCGAATCCATCCGTGTTGTAATTGAAGCGGATGAGGACGAGTACAGAAGGACGGCTTTTCTTGAGCGCCTCACAGAACCGGAAAGACAGATCAAGTTCCGCGTACCGTGGGTTGATGACAAGGGTCAGGTCCAGGTTAATACCGGATACCGTATCCAGTTCAACAGTGCGATCGGACCGTACAAGGGCGGTCTCCGTTTCCATCCTTCTGTGTATCAGGGAATCATTAAATTCCTTGGTTTCGAGCAGGTTTTCAAGAACTCCCTTACAGGCCTTCCGATCGGCGGCGGCAAGGGCGGCAGCGACTTTGACCCGAAAGGAAAATCGGACAACGAAGTTATGCGTTTCTGCCAGAGCTTTATGACAGAGCTCTACAAGTATATCGGAAAAGACGAAGATGTTCCGGCCGGAGATATCGGCGTCGGCGGACGTGAGATCGGTTACCTGTACGGACAGTATAAGAGGATTACAAATCTTTATGAAGGCGTACTGACAGGAAAAGGACTTACCTTCGGCGGATCTCTTGCGAGAACGGAAGCTACCGGATACGGGCTTCTTTATCTTACGGAAGAACTCCTTAAGATCAACGGGATTGAGCTGGCAGGAAAGACGGTCTGCGTATCGGGTGCCGGCAACGTCGCTATCTATGCAATCCAGAAAGCTGAACAGCTTGGCGCAAAGGTCGTGACATGCTCTGATTCTACAGGCTGGATCTATGATCCTGACGGCATTGATGTACCTACTCTTCAGGAAGTGAAAGAAGTAAAGCGCGCGCGTCTTACAGAATATCAGACGACCCGTCCGAATGCTGAGTATCACGAAGGCAAGGGCGTATGGACAATTAAATGTGACGTCGCTCTTCCGTGCGCAACGCAGAACGAACTTGGAATTGAAGATGCAAAAACTCTTGTCGCAAACGGCTGCCTGGCTGTATGCGAAGGTGCGAATATGCCGACGACGCTTGAGGCAACAAAGTATCTTCAGGACAACAAAGTCATTTTTGCTCCCGGCAAGGCGGCTAATGCTGGCGGTGTAGCAACTTCTGCTCTGGAAATGTCCCAGAACTCTGAGAGACTCAGCTGGACATTTGAAGAAGTTGACGCCAAGCTGAAGAATATCATGGTTAACATTACACATAATATCGACGCTGCGGCAAAGAAATACGGAATGGAAGGCAACTACGTTGCCGGAGCAAATATTGCCGGTTTCGAAAAAGTGGCTCAGGCCATGAAAGCTCAGGGCATTGTCTGAGAATCGAGGATCAAAGGCGCTAAAGGGTTTTGTTACGCACATAATATCGTAATGAAATAATTTGCAAAAAAGAGGATTTCCAAAAAAGGAAATCCTTTTTTTATACGGAATATTTATTTGTAAGGATTTTTCGGAAGGAGGGCGGTCATGCTGATCCGGGAAAAACTTGAGCAACGGGAACTTGAAACATTAAGCCCGTATGCTTCTTTTGCGGTTAAGACAAAAGGACGCAGTACGAAGGAAGACGAATGCGATATACGGACTTGCTTTATGAGAGACCGGGACAGGATCGTCCATTGCAAATCTTTTCGCCGTCTTAAAGATAAAACGCAGGTTTTTCTGTCTCCGCAGGGGGATCATTACCGGACGCGGATGATGCATACACTGGAAGTGTCGCAGACAGCCCGGACAGTCGCAAAAAGCCTGATGCTGAATGAAGACCTTGTGGAGGCCATTGCTTTAGGACATGATCTCGGACATACACCTTTCGGACATGCGGGCGAGAAGGCATTGGATGAGGTATGCCCGCTCGGTTTTAAACATTATGAGCAGAGCCTCCGGATTGTAGAGGTTCTTGAAAAAGACGGAAACGGCCTGAACCTTACGTGGGAGGTCAGGGATGGAATTGTCAATCACGGAACGAGCCGTCATCCATCGACACTGGAAGGGCAGATCGTACGCCTGTGCGATAAAATCTCATACATCCATCATGATATGGATGATGCTGAAAGGGCGGGCATCCTGAAGGAAGAAGATATTCCGGAGAAACTTCGGAAGCTTCTTGGAACATCCACGAGGGCCAGACTGAATACCTTTATTCACGATATTGTAAGGAATTCAGAAGATCAGGATGAGATCCGGATGTCGGATGAGATAGGCCGGGCCATGTTTGATTTGAGAACATTCATGTTTGAACATCTTTATTCCAACCCGCTTGCAAAAGGTGAAGAAGTGAAGGCACGCGCAATGCTGGGGCAGCTCTATGAATATTATACGGAATACCCTGAAAAGATGGCCGAAGAATATTACCTTATGATTACTGAGAAAAATGAACCGCTGGAAAGGGTAGTATGTGACTATATTTCAGGTATGACAGATCAGTATTCTATTGCAAAGTTTAAAGAGATTTTTATACCGAAATCATGGAGTAAGTATTGATGAGATATTCGGACGAACTTATTGAAGAAGTACGCTCAAGGAACGATATCGTTGATGTTATAGGCGAGTATGTGAAATTAAAACGCGCCGGAAGCAATTATGTAGGGCTGTGTCCTTTCCACAACGAGAAAACGGCCTCATTTTCCGTAAGCCGGAGCAAGCAGATGTATTACTGCTTCGGCTGCCATGCCGGGGGAAATGTTATCACATTCCTGATGGAATATAACAATGCAACTTTTGTTGAAGCGCTTGAGACTCTCGCAGAAAGAGCCGGTATAGAGCTTCCTAAGATAGAATATTCGAAGGAGGCAAAAGAAGAAGCTGACCGAAAAACGGCTCTTTTGGAAATAAATAAAAGGGCGGCCGCTTATTTTTATTATATGCTGCGAAGCGGAGAAGGAAAAAACGGGCTTGCTTATCTGGAAGGACGGGGACTTACGGAGGAAACACGTCACAAGTGGGGCCTTGGCTATTCAGGCAAGTCCGGCAGCGGCCTCTATCGTTATCTCAAGAGCAAGGGCTATGCAGACGGGCTGCTGAATGATTCCGGGCTGTTTTCATTTAACGAAAGAGAAGGCGCATCGGATAAATTCTGGAACCGCGTCATGTTTCCCATCTGTGATGTCCAGGGAAAAGTGATCGGGTTCGGAGGACGCGTCATGGGAGACGGCAAGCCGAAATACCTGAATTCTCCCGAGACCAGGCTGTTTAATAAACGGAACAATCTTTACGGACTGAACTTTGCCAGAGCATCAAGAAGGAAATATATCATTTTGTGCGAAGGCTATATGGATGTCATTACCATGCACCAGGCAGGTTTTGATTGTGCAGCAGCGTCTCTCGGAACAGCCCTGACATCGCAGCAGGCCAATCTTCTGAAACGCTATACGGACGAAGTCCTGCTTCTTTATGACTCTGACGGTGCAGGCACGATGGCCAGCTTACGCGCGATACCGATCCTGAAAGACGCCGGCATTTCTGCAAAGGTTGTTAATTTGCTGCCGTATAAGGATCCGGATGAATTTATAAAAGCTCTGGGGCCTGAAGAACTTGAGAAAAGGCTGGAAGAAGCCGGAAATGCCTTTATGTTTGAAATTGAAAAACTTTCGGCGGATTATCAGCTCAGCGATCCTCAGGATAAAACGGTATTCCAGCATGAAACAGCAAAAAGGCTTTTGAACTTTCCGGAAG
>DCDB01000208.1 GCA_002316215.1 Lachnospiraceae bacterium UBA1066
AAAACTTTCCTGAATGTCATGTTCATAATAATTATACCTCCTGGCTTTCTGCCGTGCTTTGGCCGGCCGCCGTTAATTGATCTTTCCCGGAATTTTTCTTGTTTTTTCTTATATCGCGAATCTTATCGCGGCCCGGCAGGAAGCCTGCAGAAGTCCGGACGATAAGAGGATCAAAGAGAAGCAGTACGGCAGGCAGAACCGTAATAACCGTTACCATCGAAATCAGGGCGCCTCTGGCCATCAGTATGCACATCGAAGAAATGATACTGATGTTAGAGTAAAGACCGACGCCGAAGGTCGCTGCGAAAAATGAAAAAGCGCTGACAACGATGCTTGTGATCGAAGTGCCGTGGGCGATGAAGACCGCTTCGTGCTTATCCTTCCCTTCATGCCGCTCCTTCTGGTAGCGGCTCGTCATCAGGATGGCGTAGTCGACGGTCGAGCCCAGCTGAATCGTGCCGATAACGATAGAAGCGATAAACGGCAGCGCCGTTCCCGTGTATGCCGGAATGGCCATATTGATAAAGATGGCAAACTCAATAACGAGCACCAGTAAAAACGGCAGGCTCACGGACTTAAATACAAAAAGGATAATGACGAAAATCAAAGCGATAGACGCCCAGTTGACGACGTTGAAATCGTGGTTGGATATCGTAATGAGATCCTTGGTGCAGGGCGCGTCGCCGATCAGCATTCCTTTCGCATCATATTTCTTAAGGATCTTGTTCAGTTCCGTGATCTGTTCATTTACCGCGTCGGATGCTGTCTTATATTCGCTGTTGATGATGATCAGCTGATATTGATCCGAGGTCAGGGCATCCGTAATCTTGTCCGGAAGCATTTCCCGCGGAAGGCCTGCGCCGACCAGGGAATCGATTCCAAGAACATTCTTGACGCCCTTCGCATTCTTCATCTCGTCGCACATTTGCGAAATCTGATTGGCATCCACGGATTTATCGGCCAGAATCATGTGCGTTGCGCTCATATTAAAAACACTTTCCAGCTCATTGTTCGCCTGGACGGAGGCCAGTGACTTCGGAAGCGATTTATCGAGTTCATAATAAACGCTTGTATGCGTGTAGCCCCAGATTGCCGGAATCCAGATAATCAGGAAGGCAATCAGGATTCCTTTGTAATGTTTGGCAATAAACCCCGGCAGATGCGCAAATTTCGGAAGCAGAGGCTTGTGCCTGGTCTTCTCAATAAGTTTGTCCGCCATGAGGATGAGGGAAGGAAGAATCGTGACGCAGGAAATGACTCCGAAAAGAACGCCTTTTGCCATGACGATACCGATGTCGCGGCCAAGCGTAAAGCTCATGAAGCAAAGGGCGACGAAACCGGCAATTGTCGTTACGGACGAACCGATAACGGATTGAAGCGTATTTGTAATGGCGAGGGCCATCGCCCTGTTCTTATCATCCGGGAATTCCTGCTCGTGCTCTTTGAAACTGTGCCAGAGGAAAATTGAATAATCCATTGTAACACCGAGCTGCAGGACAGCGGACAGGGCTTTCGTGATATAGGAAATCTGGCCGAGGAACATATTCGTCCCGAGGTTGTACAGGATCGCCATGCCGATCGACAGAAGGAAGAAAACCGGGGCAAGGAAGGTATCCATCGTAATTGTAAGGACGACGAATGCCAGGACAACCGCCATCAGGACGTAGATCGGCTCCTCTTTATTTGCCAGATCCTTTGTATCCGTAACCATAGCCGAAACGCCGGAAAGGAAACAGTTCTTATTCGCGATCTTCCGGATATCTTTCACAGCCTGCATGGTTTCATCCGAAGAGGTCGTCGTATCATAGGTAATGGCCATAAGCGTCGAGCCGTCTTTCATAAAAGCGTTTTTCACATCCGTCGGAAGAACATCGACCGGAACGGAAAGATCCACGAAGCTGTCATACCAGATGACGTCCTTGACATGATCGACCTTTTCGATTTCCGTCTTCAGCGCCGAGACATCCTTCATATCCATGCCCTCGACGACCAGCATGGAAATGGCTCCGGTACCGAACTGGTCTTCCAGTATCTTCTGTCCCTGCATCGTTTCGATGTCGTCCGGAAGATAAGTCAGGACATCGTAATTGACACGCGTGTGCAGCATTCCCCATGCAGCCGGAATGAGCAGGACAATCGCCGCAACCAGAATAACGAATCTGGATTTTACGACTGCTTTTCCGAAATTTTTCATGATATACTCCCCTTCTCTTTAACTTCTGAGAATTTTTTCAACGAGCGGCAGTTTTTCACCGTGCCAGAAGAGTATAAAAAAAAGAGCCGAATATTGGAATATTCAAACCCTTTTTCGTGTCAAAACGCATTTTACATTTCGGGGCAAATGTCTACGCCGTCTCTTTTTGAGTGAATGCCCACAGTCTTTCTTTTGAAAATTGTTCAGGAAAATTTATGATGTTTCTTTTTAACGCCTTCCGGAAGAATCTGTTGTATTTCTTTTTAACGCCTTCCGGAAAAATCTACGATGTTTCTTTTCCGAGCTCGTCCAGAACGTCCCACATAGACCGCGTCGCAATATATTCGTAGGCCGTCGCCATCTCTTCCGGAGAGACGGCCATTCCCGACTTAATCCAGTTGACGACGACATATGTCATCGACTGGGCATAATACTCGGCAAGGTATTCCGGCTCCATCCACGGATGCTTAGGGCGCGTGTTTCCGGCCCGCTCTTTAAAAAACATAATCAGCAGCGAATAAATGCTTTTCTGTCCCAGCTCGGTAAAAGAATTCTGCCCTTCAATACTGACGATATGACGGTAAAACTCCTTATCATTCTGAAGATTCGTGAAAATGAGAACCACCGCCTGCTTGTACATCCTGTTCGTAAGGAGGATATGGATCGGATCCAGAATCTCATTTCTTACAATCCACTCCAGAAGATCATATTTATCCTGGAAATGATTGTAAAATGTAACCCGGATGACGCCGGCGCCGTCAGTAATCTGTTTAATTGTTATCTTTTCAAAAGGCTCCCGCACGGCAAGCCTTTTAAGGCTCGCGGCCAGCTCGTGTTCAATATCCTTTTTTTCTTCCATCTGCAGCCTTTTTCCTTTATTTATCCCATGCCAGGTGTTTTTTAAGCTGTTTTATGATTTTCTTCATCCGCAAACTTTTTAGGCCATTTCCGGTTTGCAGCGTCCGCGGAATTTTATGTTCCCTATCATTTTCAGTGACTGTGTATTTTTAAGCCGCCCTGCCGTCTTCGTCGTCCTTCTTTTTCCCCGGCAGTTTCCTCCTGAGCGTCTCAAAAGCTTCCTTATAAGGAATTGAGCGCATCTTCGGGAAAGCCCGCATGATACGTCTCTGCCCAAGCGTCAGCTTCATGGAAAAGAGTTCGCTCTGAGCCGCCAGCTTCTCGGCCAGTGCTCCGGTCACATCATCTTTCTTCTCCGCAATGGCGGATGCTGCGCTTACAACGCTCTCCTTCTTTTCCGCAAGAGCCGCTTTATCCGCCTCAGACTGCTCCGTAAACAGTGCGCCGTTCTCGCTCATGGCCTTTGTTACAAGGAGCGCGTCACCGGAAACCAGCGTCCCGATTCCGTCGCTTACTTTCCTTATGCTTTTCGAAAGACTGTCCACAGCCCTGATCCGTTTATTGAGCCCGGCTACGGTAGCGGAAGTCACGGAGAGATCCGCAATCATTCCTGCAGAACAGGCAATGAGCAGCACGGTTCCTGCCGTCACAGGAAGAAGACTGATACCGAAAGCTACAATCGGCTGAATGATACGCATGACAAATACACAGCCGAATCCCCAGAGAAGGGAAAACTTAAGGCAGATGTAGCCGCCCACATTAAAATGCTCATCCGTATAGTCCCACCAGCGCTCATGAAAAAGTTTCTCCATAAGAAAGCCGGTCAGCCATTCCAGCCCGGTCGTAAGGGCCATTGCCCCCGCGAAAAGGAAAAAGAGATTCGCGCTAAGAGGCGTGAGCAGCGTGATGACAATGCACATGCCGCAGCCGTAAATCGGGCACACCGGACCGTTCAGAAAACCGCGGTTAACAAAAGTACCCGTCTCCAGAGCCGCGTAAGTAACTTCTGTACACCAGCCGAGAAAGGCATATATAAAGAAATAGAAAGCATAGGTATAAATCATACTAATGTCCATGTAAAAAAGTATACCACCGGTAAAACGCAGAGACAACACAGTTTTTTCACAATTCCGACACAGCAGAACGATAATTCTTTTGTAGTATTTCCCCAGCGCCAAAGCCCTGGGGGTTTTGATGCTTAAATCACATTCACAATACGGCACAGTAAAATGAGGAGGAAAAATGATAAAAATCAAAAAAATGCGGCAATCGTTTTCGCGGCGGTCCTCGCAGGCAGCCTGATGACGGGCTGCGGGGCTTCTTCGTCAGCATCATCAGGCTCGACAAGTTCAGGAAGCTCAAATATAAAATACGGCCAGGTTACGGCTGTCGAAGGCAGCAAAATCACCCTCAGTATGGGAACTTACTCTGAAATGACAGGCGGGCCCGGAGGCACAGATTCCGGCAGTGCAAATGCAGCGCCCGCCCAGAACGGAACAGCTTCCGGCAGCAGCACTTAAGGACATTTGGCAAGTTGTCGGATTCTTCCTGAATTCTTAATAATGTCGCTGTTTCACCGCTTTGGCAAATGTGATAAGATAAAAATAATAAAAACTTTGTCCGGGCGGTGAACAATGGAAAATAAAGTCTTTCCGAGAATTTTAGATCATGACGGTACAGTCTCTTATGGCGGCAATCAGGCCTGGTACGATTCCAAAGCTGCTGCTTTGGGAGGCTGCGGCGCTGTAGCCGCCGCAAATTCCCTGGCCTGCCTTGCCGTCTTTTATCCCGGCGTTGCCGATAAACTCGGCATCCGGCCGCATGGCAGCGGCATTTTCCAGCGCAAAGCATTTGAAGAATTTATGTCCAGTGTCTACAAGGGCGTCGGATCGGCTTTTTTCTTTAACCGGCCGATGGGCATCGGTATCTGGCGATACACAAAAAATGTATTGAAGTATGCAAGGAGCCGGAATATCTATCTGGACAGCCACGTCTGCGTAACGACATTTTCAGCTTATAACCGCCCGCTGCACTTTATACGCAGCGGTCTTGCCAAAAGCGGAGCCGTTGCTCTTCTGGCGTCCTGGAATTCTTATACCGTAACCTTCCGCTATCCAAATGGCACGGCAACTGCCAGGATCAAGAACCATTTCATCACGATTACCGGCATCAGCCGCGACGCTGAGGGTAATATTCTGCTGACCGTGTCGACGTGGGGCAAGAAGGGCACCATCCCTTACCGGGAAATTTACAATTCATGGCAGGGTTTCGGAGCCATCGATACGGCGCTGATTTTCTTTACACCGACCGGGACAAGGTCTTCTGTGGAAAGACAGATCATGCGCACGCCCCTCATCCTGATGAAATCCATCGCAAACGCCTTCATCCATTTTGAAAGATAGCGGCTGAAGCTGAATAAGGAAACACTTCCGGACAAAGCTTTAGGATAAGGCATCCGGAAAAGGGCCGTCCGGCATCCGTCTTGATAAAAACATCTTGCGCACGGCTGCAGGAGCGCATATAATATAAAGAGATTGAGCGCATACTTAAATGTGCTGAGAAAGGGGATCATTTACAATGGCAGACGAAACCAATCAGGAAGAGAAAAAAGAAGGCTTTGCAGAAGAAGCAAAAGAAGTTGCTGAAAATGTAGAAGCAAAAGCCAGGGAATTCGGAACAAAAGCTGAAGCTGAAGCCAAAGAAGTCGGAGAAAAGGCTGAAGAAGGCGCTAAAGAAGTTGAAGAAAAGGCTGAAGGCCTTTTCACAAAAATCAAAAACAAATTCGACGGAGATCCGAACACCTGAATAAAATACCGTCCTGCTTTAAGAGTTATCCGTACCTCTGAATGATTCCGAAAAATATCCGCCAGGATAAAAGAACACGCAGTCCCGTTTTTCGGAGCTGCGTGTTCTTTTATTCACGGTACAGGTCTCAATAGTTCTTTTGACGCCTATGATACTTCATGTCACTCCGTCGCTTTGCGATTCCTGCATCTTTTATACGGACTCTTTAAAAACCGTTCCTCTTACTTTTCATGTGCGGAATCTTCCTCATGTTCATGCTCTCCGGTCTCTTCGCCTGCGAGCTTCAGGATGTCTTCCACTTTATCCTGTGAAATGTGCATGTCATTGGCAATTTCGTCAATATTCGGTTTTGTCCCCAGTTCCTGAGTCAGCCGTTCAATACTCTGGTTAAGAAGCTCCACCTGGGCAATCAGACGGTCATCTTTTTTTGCCAGTGCCGCCTGTTCCTCCTGCGCCTCCCGTATACGGGCGCGGATTGCATTTTCAACCGTCTCAGTAAGCGGCAGGCCGTCCGAGGTCTCTTCCGCCTCCGCCACCTGTCCAAGCCCGGCCATAAGGCCGACATAAGCTTCCTGTATCAGATCCTCAGACGGTATTGTGCCATCATCCATCTCCGCGGCAATAACCGCTGCCTTCGGCATAAATTCCTCGGCAAGAGCCGCTTTCTGTCTGTCGTTCATTTTCACATCCTCCGGCTCCCGCCTGTCTCTTCCTGCTTTCTTTTCAAACCGCCTGCTGCCTCTTATTTTTCTTCAGAATGGCAGGCTGTCCCTTGCTTCTTCCTCTCAAACCGCCTGCTGCCTCTTATTTTTCTTCAGAGCTGCAGGCTGTTCCTTATTTCTTCCCGGACTGCCCGGCGTTTTTTCCGGCGGCTCCGTCTGAAGGAAGGCTGGACGTGCAGTGCGGGCATCTTACGGCGTCAATCGGGATTTCAGACTTGCAGAACGGGCAGATCTTCGTTTTCGGCGCAACAGGCGCCTTCGGCCTCATCCGTTCATCCATTCGGTTGAATGCACGTACGACCAGGAAAATGCAGAAGGCTACAATCAAAAAGTTAATCACTTTGGAAATGAAAGTCCCGTAATTCAGTGTCGCCGCTCCGGCCGCCTGGGCTTCCGCGAGCGTGGCATAGCTCTTTCCGTCCAGGGCGATAAACCAGTTGCTGAAATCTATGCCGCCGGTAATCATCGTAATAATCGGCATAATGATGTCATTGACAAGCGAAGTAACAATCGTCCCGAACGCGGCGCCGATGATTACGCCGACAGCCATATCCAGTACATTTCCCTTGGCAATAAACTTCTTGAATTCCCCGAAAAAACCTTTGGCGTTTTCCGCCGCCTTTTGTGCATTTTCATTTAAGTCAGCCATTAATTTTCTTCCTCCATTCAATATTATGCGCACACAGGAAGTCTCCCCGCAGCAGCTGTGATGCCTTAGTTTGCTCCATTGCTTCGTGATTTCCCAGATTCCTTACGATGAGCCGCCGGCAGATCCGCGCGCTTGACGAACCTGCCGGCTGGTTACTGATTTTTCTGCTTAGAGCGAAAGTACTTCGCTGTACTTTGCGTGATCTTTGACCTTCTGCGTCAGATCCGCCAGCTTCGAGGTATCCCCGATCAGGATGACGCCTGCCAGCCGGTTGTTTTCGAAGGTATACTTCTCATAGAGGTTTCTCTTCATATCCTTAAGCTCGACAGTCCGGTAAACCTTATCCGGATTCTTTCCGTTATCCCCGATGGAAAAGAGGCTTGTCCCGCAGCCGTTAAAGGTCAGCGCGCCGTCTACGGTCTCATAAGTCAGGCTGTCACCGGCTGCATTGGCGCCCGCAACCTTGCCTTCCTCAACTGCCTGACTGAAAAGCGCATAATTGACGCCGGCAAAAGCCGCGCAATCACCGGCTGCATAAACATCCGGAACGCTGGTTTCCATCTTTTCATTTACAAGGATGCTCCTGTCCGCCGCGATCCCCGCCTTCATTGCCAGCCCTATATTGCTGCGGACACCCGTCGAGACGATGACCAGCTGCGCCTCCAGTGTCCTGCCGTCTCCCAGAATGACTCCGCTCTCCGTAATTTCGGAAGTCGTTACGCCTGTCAGGAAATGAACCCCCGAATCGCTGACAATCTTTTCAAGGACATCCGACGCCGCTTCCGTAAGCTGACGGCTCAAAAGAGACGGCATGGATTCCACCACCGTCACATCCACTTTGCCGCGCTTCAAAGACCAGGCGGCTTCAAGGCCCAGAACGCCTCCTCCGATGACAACCGCTTTCTTCACATTCGGCAGCATATCCTTAATCTTCCTGGCATCGTCAATGCAGCGCACAGAAACAACGTGCGGCAAATCTGCTCCTTTAAGCGGCGGAATAAAGCATTTTGCGCCGAGAGCATAAATCAGCTTGTCATACATCAGTTCCATACCGCCGCACGACACGGTTTTCTTAAATGTATCGATGGCAGTCACTTCTGTATCCAGAACAATCGAAACACGGCTGCTGTCATACCAATCCTGCTTTTCGATGGCGAGCTGGCCGTCCGAGAAGTCGGAAAGCATCGCCTTCGTCAGCATCGGACGATTGTACGGCAGATACTTTTCATTTGAAATAATCGTGACTCCGCCTGTCTTATCACGCTCGCGGATGGCCTTCGCTGCTTCAAGAGCTGCCGCCCCGCCGCCTAAAATAAGGTATTTCCGGTCGGAGTCATGGTTCTCAACAATATTTTCTTCAACCGGGACGAAGTTCTCTTTGCCGACGCCGCAGACCGGGCAGACTTCGATGGACGCATCAAAAATCGCTCCGCAGACGAGGCACTTGACAAGACGCCTGCCGCCGGACTTCCTGACCGGCTCTTTTTTCAGAAGAACGCAGCCGAAATTGTAACCGAAATCATAGGCGTCCGTGAGCTGGTTCTCACTGGGCTTGAAGCGGACGCGGAAGCCTTCGACGGTCTTAAGCTTAATCTGTTTTAAACGTTCCATGATATTCGGGACGCCTTCACCGCTCCAGCCGTAGCTGCCGAACGCACTTGCCAGCCTGCCCTTGAAAATCGGGTAAAACATGCCGGTCGTCAGCGACCAGATCGGCTCCAGGGCCTCTCCTAAGATCGTCGGTGTCCCGAAAAGATAGCCGTCTGCTGCCGCCATATCGGCCGCCAGATCAGTCTTGTCATCGAAAATAAGATCATAGCGGTGAACCTCGATTTCACCGGCATCCTCAACGCCTTTGGCGATTTTTTCGGAAAGCGCCTTCGTATAGCCATACGCGCTTACATAAGGCATGACGACCAGCTTTTTGGCCTTCGGCGCCGGAGCTGCGCACCATTCTTTATACCAGCCGAAAACCTGATCCAGGCGGGAATCCAGCACCGGGCCGTGGCCTGTGCAGATGGTCTCGATCTCCAGATCCTTGATTCTCTCCAGCGCATTGCTCATATAAGGACGTTTGAACGGCCCGATGATGCAGTCGAAATAATACTTCGTCGCATCCGCGTAGCCTTCTTCATTCTTAACGGCCGAACGCACGATGCCGTCGCAGGCAAAATGCGAACCGAAAGAATCGCAGGTAAAAAGCGTCTTCATTTCCGGGCAGTAAGTGTACATCGTATCCGGCCAGTGAAGGTTCGGAAGGATCATAAATTCAAGCGTCTTATCCCCGAGTGAAAGCGTATCGTTCTCTTTCACGGCGATACTTGCAAAATCCGCATTCACAATGTGCTTCAGGAAGGAAATGGCTGTCCCTGTCGCCACGATCGTAAGTGAGGGATTCACTTCCAGAAGTTTCTCGACCGTCCCGGCATGGTCCGGCTCTGTATGATCCATGATAAGGTAATCAATATTTTCAATCTCCGTCACAGACTCGATGTAAGCCTTCATCTCATCCCAGAAAGCAAACTTCGACGTCTCAAAAAGCGCTGTCTTCTCGCTGCCCTTTAAAAGATAGGAATTATAGGATGTGCCGTATTTCGTCTCCATGATAATGTCAAAAACCTTAAGGTTCGGATCCAGAACACCTGTCCAGTATAAATCTTTCTTAATTTTAAAAGCTTCCATAAAATGCCTCCTTGTTGTTGAATAGCTGCTTTCTATTTTACAAGTGTACACCTGTCAGTGCAAGATATATCGTGAAATTTCAGCTCACGACGGCGCATGTCTAAAAGATGCCGGAACTAAAAAAGGCAGCAAAAATCCGCTGCACTGTTTGAAGCTTACGCCCGGGAAGCACCCGGGACTTCGGAACTTTGCGCCGGCTGCAGAACAATACAGCAGTTTCTTCTGCCATTCATGTACTTTTAGAATAATTTAAGAGAGAGGTCTTAGATGTCCGACACACTGATCATATCGTGCTTCTCGTCCATATTGATGATCTTTTCCTTAATGTCACGGTACTGCCGCGGACTCATGCCGTACATTTTCTTGAAGGATTTGGAAAATGAAACCCCGTCACTGTATCCGCAGCTATAGGCGATTTCTTTTATGGAGGCATCGGTCTGTTTTAAGAGATAGGCCGCCTGCTGCGCCCGGAGATTGATCAGATATTCCTGCGGCGAAAGAAAAATCGCCTTATGGAAGACCTTCGTAAGATAAGAGCGGCTGATGCCGATGGATTCGGCGATCTGGTTGACCTTGATATCCTTCATATAATTTTTCCGGATGAAATCAATGCCCTTCTTGACATATTCCGAGCTCTGCTCCGTCATGCCTTCCGTATCCTCTCCGATTCCTTCCGAAAGAAACGCAAAGATAACCAGCATGCCGCTGATACGAAGAAGCTGATCCGTCCACGAAAGGCTGTTGGCCATGAGCATCCTGTCGACGCACGTCCTGATATCCCCTAAACGATCCGTCTTGCGGACCGGCTGCTCTCTTGTAAGGCCCATCTTCCGGGCGATTTCTTCGGCCCGGAAACCGTGGAATCCGATCCAGCCGTAAGTCCAGGGATCATTCACATCCGCGCGGTATTTTGTCAGCTGCCCGGGATAAATGAAAAACAAGTCGCCGGCCTTAAGGTTATATGTTTTCCCGCCCGAGGTATAGGTGCCCTTTCCGCCGAACACGACATGCATAAGATAACTCTTCCTTATATATGGTCCGAACTGGAATCCCGGACGGCAGTCTTCGATGCCGCAGTAATCAAGGACAAGCGAATCCACCTCGCTGAAATCCGAAACCAGCCGCAGATCTTCAAGACACTTATAATGTTCCGATTCCGTATATATCGCCTGCTGTTCCATAGGATATATTCCTCCTATCATCTTAAGCCGAATATTGAGTTTCCGCTCCTTTTAAGGTACTGCCGGATTATTTAAGCGAATCGTTAAATGAGCGGCGTTCACAGGATGCGCTAATGAGCGGCGTTCACAGGATGCGCCAATGAGCCGCAGTCCGCATATTTTTCATGTTTTTTTACAAAAAATGCAGATATCCCCTTGCCATAGCCCTATTATAGGACAGGAAAGGGGATATCTCCAACATTTTCTACTATTTTCCTAAAAAAAGCGTTATTTCGGCTTTTTTCAGAATTAAATCCTGTGAATCATATAAAGCCTGGACCAGAAATCCAGCTGGTGGCCTGTGGCCGGATCCGTGGTAAAGGTCGCCTGTTCATCGAAAATGACAATACCGGCATTCATAAGCTCATCGCCGCCGAACTCTCCCAGGCCCTCAATTTCATAGCGGGCATTTTCATCAAGTCCGTCAAGGCGCAGGCGGATAAAGCCGCGGTTGACCTGATTCAGTATCTTATAATAACCGACAATCGCATCCTTCTTATCCCCGGAAACAACCATCCAGGCTGCCGTCGTATTGTCATAAGGCGGCTTCAGCCTGTAGAAATCGCCGTGATGAAGCGTCCGACGGTTTTTCTTCATAAATTCCACCTGCGCGCAGACCTTCTTAAACTCCTCCTCCGGAAGATGGTTCAGATCGAGCTCGTATCCGAAGGTACCGAAGCAGGCCACATTGGCGCGTGTCTCAATCGGGACGCTGCGCCCAAGCTGCTGGTTCGGGGACGCGGAAACGTGAGCGCCGATACTCTCGATCGGATAGCCGTAAGACGTTCCGTAATGGATCTTCAGGCGTTCAATACCGTCGGTATCGTCGCTGCCCCAGGCCTGCGGCGCATAGTAAAGCATGCCGGCGTCGAAGCGGCAGCCGCCCGAAGCGCAGGATTCAAAGAGGATCTTCGGAAATGCGGCGATCAGTTTTTCATAGAGACGGTATACCCCTAAGATATAGCGGTGGTAAATCTCGCCCTGCTGCTCCGGCGGATAAGCGACGGAATAGCATTCGGTAACGGAACGGTTCATATCCCATTTGATGTAAGAGATATTCGCATCCAAAAAGATCTTACAGAGCATATCGTAAATGCCGTCCACGACCTCAGGGCGTGAGAAATCCAGCACCCACTGATAGCGCCCGTAAGAGCGGTTCCTTCCGGGCGTCGCAAGCACCCAGTCCGGATGCTGCCGGTAGAGGTCGCTGTCTTCATTGATCATCTCCGGCTCAATCCAGAGCCCGAATTCAAGTCCCAGGGCATTCACCTTTTCGGCAAGTCCCTTCATCCCGTTCGGGAGCTTCCGCGTATCGACCTTCCAGTCGCCGAGCGCGCGGTGGTCATCGATGCGGTTGCCGAACCAGCCGTCGTCCAGGACAAAAAGTTCTACGCCGGCTTCTTTGCCTTTTTTAGCGATTTCAAGCAGTTTCTCTTCGTTAAAATCCATAAAGACCGCTTCCCAGCTGTTAAGCAGGATCGGCCGCTCCTTATCCCTCCAGAAGCCGCGGGCCACGCGGGTACGAAGCAGGCGGTGAAGCATCTGGCTCATATGGTTAAGTCCACAGGAGCTGTAAGTCAGAAGAGCTTCAGGAGCCTGGAAACTTTCGCCCGGCTTTAAGAGCCAGCAGAAGTTCTGCGGATGGATGCCCATGAGAAGACGGGTCGTATCAAAACAGTCGACGTAAGCTTCCGCCAGGAAATTCCCGCTGTAGACAAAAGTACAGCCGATAGCCTCTCCGAAATCTTCCGTCGTCTCCGGCCTCTTTAAAATGACAAACGGATTCTGCTGGCTGCTGGAATGTCCGCGCATGCTTCCGATGCCCTGGAACCCCGGAACGAGCTTGCGGGTATACGGCATGCGTTCGCGCGCCCAGGCGCCCGAAAACTGCATCATTTCATAGTTGCTGTCCGGAAGGTCGAGGCAGAGGCTCATCGCACGGGTGAGCCTGATCCCGTCTTTGCCTTCATTTGCAAATGAAACGCTGCGCGCGATTATATCTTCATTTTCAAAAATAGTATAGAGCAGCGTCATGGAAAGTCCTGAAAGCGCATCTTTCAAAGTGACGGAAAGCGTCTCCGCCTCATCGTCACTTTCCGTATAGGACGCCGGAAGAGACGGAAGGGACGGCTTCCCCTTCGTAATCTCATAACCGGCCATCCGGAATTCAGAGATATGGCTGCCGTCTTTAAAAATCAGCTCGAACGCCGGATCCCTGAGATCCGTCTCGCCGAAAGAAGGGTACTCCTGACGCGTCGTGTCAAGTGAAAATGACGGATCGTCCGTCGAAAGGAAAGCCGCCATAGCCTTGCAGAAAGCGCCCTCTCTGTAGCGGTTAAAACCCGAAACCTCTTTCACGGCCTTGCCGTAGTAAAGCTGCGAAAGCTGTCCGTTCGGCAGCACCCCGATCACATAGCTTACGCGTCCGTTCGTAAGATGGAAAATCTTTTCTTTTTCATTATAACTGACTGACATAATGCTGTATCCTCCCTTAGTAATCTTAATAATACCAGCCTCATTCCGGTATATATTCACATGTATCTGTGCTTCACAGCGGTGCCTTCGAGATATACTCGCCTTTTTTGTTCTTGAGAACGAGCGTCGGTTTTGCCTCCCTGTAAGCCTTCGGGCTTAAGCCGAACTTTTCCTTGAACTTCTTGGAAAATGCCAGCGGGTCGCTGTACCCCACAGCATCCGAAATTTCCGAAATTGAGGCATTTTCCGATAGCAGAAGCTTAGCGGCCTTCTCCAGGCGCAGGTTGATCAGAAATTCCTGCGGCGAAGTCTGGAGCTCCTTCTGGAAACTTTTTGTCAGGTAGCTCCTGGTGATGCCGATCTGATCCGCCAGGCTGTCAATCTTGATATGATGCTCGTAATTTAGCGACATAAACTGCACGGCCTGCTTGACGTAGATGCTCTGCGGATAATCATAGCGCTGGCGGTCTTTCTTCAGGTTTTCGCTCTGATCCATCATGAGTCCGAAGAAGCGGTACATCTCTCCCTGCCGGATCAGGTAGTTGCTATAGGTCAGCTGAGGCGCCTCCAGAAGCTTTGTGACACACTCCTCAATGTCCTTCGTATCCCTAAGACCGATAACCGGAGTTTCCGTGCTTAAGCCTATTTTCCGCAGGCATTCCTCCGAAAGATAGCCGTGAAACCCCATCCAGACATAGCTCCAGGGCTTTTCTTTATCGGCCTGGTAGAACGTTTCGGTTCCCGGGTAAATGAAAAACGCCTGGTTCTTATGCAACGTATATTCTTTGCCGCCCGCCTTGAAGATTCCGGCTCCGTCAAGCACCACGTGAATCAGATACGAATGCCGGATTGCCGGACCGTAAGAATGGCCGGCTTCACATTTTTCCGTTCCGCAGTAATCCAGATTGATGCCGGAAAAAAGACCATAGGAGCTTGTGTTCCGCAAATCCTCCAACGCCGTAAAATTCCATGATTTCGTAAATCCGATCACACGTTCTTCCACTTTTCCGCCTCTTTTCTCTTAATCTAGCATTCTGCCGAAATTATTGAAATGGCCTTTTGTCAACATTTTATGGGCACAAGAGGACTTATCAGACAATACTTTTCCGGCGCCCGTTTCCTGAGGCATTTCCTTACAGGCCCTGCCCCCGCCGTTTCTATTTCTGACCCCTTTTCTTA
>DCDB01000236.1 GCA_002316215.1 Lachnospiraceae bacterium UBA1066
AGAAGCTCCGGATCAATCGGTTTCGCGATGTGGCCATTCATTCCGGCATCGAGACATTTCTGTACATCATCCGAAAAAGCGTCGGCTGTCATGGCCAGAATCGGAACCGACTTCGCGTCCGCGCGGCTGAGTGAACGAATTGCCCTGGCTGCCTCATACCCGTTCATGACCGGCATCCTGATATCCATCAGGATGCAGTCAAAAAAACCGACCGCTGAATTTTCAAAAGCCTTTACACCAACCGCACCGTTCTCCGCTATATCCACAGAAAGGCCGCGCTTTGTTAATAGTGCCTTTGCAATTTCCTGGTTCATCGGATGATCCTCACAAAGGAGAATGTGTTTTCCGGTCAGCGCCGTCTCCTGCGATGTCTGCCCGGCAGTATGCTGCATCTCGGAAAGCTGAGCAGATGCCCGCTCAAGCATCAGTTCGACGTGAATCATCGTCCCCTTACCGGGCTGGCTCTCCACACGGATAGTTCCGCCCATGGCATCCACCAGTTTTTTTGTGATGGCGAGTCCCAGCCCCGTGCCATGCAGTTCTGAACTCTCAACCCTGTTTTCCTGGGTAAAAGGCTCAAACAGGACTTTCTGGAACTCCGGGCTCATCCCTATCCCCTGATCGGTGACCTCAATGCAGTCACGTATCCGGCCATCAGGAAGAATTGAAGAAATATTCTGATACCGGATCACGCTCCCCCGGGGTGAGTACTTCACGGCGTTCGACAGCAGATTAAAAATAATCTGGTTCATCCGAAGCTTGTCGACAAGTGCGACGCAGCCATCCGGAGTAACAAATTCCACAATCAGTTTCTGGCTTTTTTCTTCACAGAGCGGGCGGATTACAGCATCAACATATTTTTTAAATTCCGACATGGAATAAGGCTTAGGGTGCAGCTCAATACTGCCGCTCTCCGCTTTGGACATATCAAGAACATCATTGATAAGACCCAGAAGATATTTGGAGGAAAGATCGATCTTAGTAAGGCAGTAAGCAGTTCTCTCCGGATTTTCCTGATCCCGGGCAAGATAAGTCATGCCGATAATGCCATTGAGAGGCGTACGCATATCATGGCTCATGCGTGAGAGAAAATCCGACTTCGCAGCATTGGCTTCATCGGCCAGCTTTTTTGCTGACTCCGCATCCTGCTTGGCGGCAGCCAGCTTCAGATTCTGTTTTTTTTGCTGTGCGGACAGGATGCACAGAAAAATGATTACAAGCGCCGCTGCACAGACAGCAGCCAGTATAGCGGCGGACTGCACCGGATAACGCCTCAGGAACACTGCCGGCGTAACCGGTTCGGGGCGCACAGAATTCCGGCTCAGGATATCCGGGAGGGAATCAGCTGAAATGCCGTAGATTGCCTTCGAGAGAATGCCAAAAAGCACCGGGCTGGATCTGGTCGTTACTCCCAGAGCGATACCCTGTGTCAATCCTTTTTCCGGCTTATAAGACAGCTCTGAATAGATACTTTTTGCACGGTAATCCGTAGCCTGGTAAGAATTGATAAACGTGCAGTCGGTCTTACCGGAAGCCACGGCATCCATACACTCGCCGGTTGTCAGGTACTCCGTTTGTCTCAGTTCCGGATAATAGTACGTCACACGGCTTTCCAGATAGGTGTCTTTTACCACAGCCACGGTGGCCTGCGACGCACTGTCTGTCCGGGTGACGCGCATCACCGATCCGACCACATACGGCTGCGTCATCTGAAGACCGTGATCGTCTGCCCACAGATAATCGTAACTCACAGCCATCACGGTATCCCCGCCGGCACTGTTGATACTGGCATACTGATCTTTTGTGGAAGGAGTTGTTTCAAATCGGAATGTGATGCCCGTTTCCTCTCCTATGGTCCGAAGAAGATCCGGTGTGATTCCGGACGCGACACTTTTTTCCTCATATTCAAACGGTTCCCAATTCACTTCGTAATAACAGGTCACGACAGGTTTCGATTCAAGATAGGCCTTTTCTTCTGCAGTGTAGCCGATCGTCTGCTCATAATTCGCTCCAAAGTAATATTCATGAATATCCGAACTAAAATTGGGATGGATGCTCATAAGCTGCATCATGGCATTGTCCATCTCTTCTTTTAGTTCCGGTTTTGCCTTAGACGCGGCAATATAAACAAGACCCAGACCGCATCGGGCCAGAACCTTGCTCCCTCCGGAAGGCTGCAGGAAATTCGTCTGGATCACCACGTCAACGTCCCCTGCATTCATAGCATTTACGGCATCCGTATCAGTCTTATAAGGTACCGCCGTAAATGTAAATCCGGATGCGTCCGCAAAAGATTGAAAAGAATCCAGAAGAGTACTGCCCTCTTCATAGCCCACCCGAATTCCGTTGAAGGCTTTAAAGTCATTATAGGAAAGCGCAGTATTCTGCGAACCGTACATGTAGCAAATCTCCGTTCCCATCGGCTGTGCGGAAAAGTCCATATACGCGCTCCGTTCTTCCGTAATGGAAACATCGCTCAGAAAGTCAATTTTTCCGTTCTTCAGCCCGTTCAGGCATTCATCCCAGGTCAGAGGCACGAACTCGCATTTCCATCCGGCGTATTGAGCAAGCGCTTTAAAATACGCTATCTGGAAATTCTTGTTCTCTTCGTCTTCCCCATCAACGATTCCGACCCTTACCTCCTGGTTTTCAGCCGTACCAGTAATTTCATCCGCGAAAGCCGGCCGGATTAAAAACAGAACCAGTACAGCAAATAACAAGACACAGACTAAAGCCTTTTCAAGTCGGCTATTTTTCCTGATGTTCATATCAAGGCTGCCTCCCTACGCTCAGCGACAACCGGAATCCACCGGCAGAAATACCCCATTGTCTTTAGATGAAAACAGTGAAATGCGCTTCAAGTGCAGCCTGCCCTGTCCAACTCTTCAACCTTTAGACTGCCATATCAGCTTTAATATCTTTTCTTCGCCTGGATCTTTACAGCGCGTGTGCCCGGTGATTTTTTTGATGCTCTCCGCTATGCCTGATCTTTCTTGGCGGAATCAGGCATTTTTCACCAAAGCCAAGCAGATCTTCACGATGTTCTTTCATCAGAGCCTCTTTTACCAGGTCATAGTTCTTCGGGTCGCGGTATTGTATAAGTGCACGCTGCATTGCCTTTTCATGCGGGTCTCTGGGAACATATACCGATTCCATGGTGCGCGGATCAACACCTGTATAATACATACAGGTCGAAATCGTTGACGGAGTCGGATAAAAATCCTGCACCTGTTCCGGCATATAACCGATGTCACGCACGTATTCGGCAAGTTCTATTGCATCCTTTAAGGTTGACCCCGGATGTGAAGACATCAGATACGGCACAAGATACTGATCCTTCCCGGTCTTCTCATTTATCTTCATACATTTCTTTACAAAAGTCTCATAAACTGAATTCTGCGGTTTTCCCATCAGGCGCAGGACGTTATCCGACACATGTTCCGGCGCTACCCGCAGCTGGCCGCTGATGTGATACTGGCACAGTTCGCGTATAAAAGTATCGTCCCTGTCTTCGAGTGCATAATCAAATCTTACCCCGGAGCGTACAAAGACTTTTTTTACTCCCGGGATGCTGCGCAGTTCTCTCAACAGATTTACATAATCAGAATGATCCGCTACAAGGTTTTTGCAGGGGCGCGGGAAAAGGCACTGTTTATCAATACATGCGCCATGCTCCAGCTGTTTGTCGCAGGCAGGTCGTCTGAAATTTGCGGTAGGGCCGCCGACATCATGGATGTAGCCTTTAAAATCCGGACGGTGTGTCATGTCTTCAGCTTCTTTTATTATGGATTCATGGCTTCTTGCCTGCACTATGCGGCCTTCGTGGAAGGTGAGCGAGCAAAAGGAACAGCCTCCGAAGCATCCCCTGCAGCTTGTCAGGCTGAAACGGACTTCATTGACGGCAGGAACCCCTCCGTCTTTTCTATAGGAAGGGTGGTAAGTATTCATATACGGAAGATCATAGACATCATCCATTTCCATCTGCGAAAGAGGCTTTGCAGGCGGATTCTGAACGACATATTCTCCGCCGTCACGTCCGTATGGCTCGACAAGGCGCCTGGCCGAAAAAGGATCGGTGTTCTGATATTGTATAAGAAAGCTCTTCGCATAATTCATGCGGTCCTTTTTCATTTCCTCATAGGAAGGAAGCATGATATGATCATAAACGGAATCCGGGTCAGCAGTACGGTACACGGTGCCGTCGATATAGGTTATGTCCTTCACGCTTATGCCTGATGACAGTGCGTCTGCGATTTCAACTATTGACCGTTCGCCCATACCATAGACTATGAGATTGGCCTGTGAGTCCAGCAATATTGACCTTTTCAGGCTGTCGGACCAGTAATCATAATGCGCAAGCCTTCTGAGGCTTGCCTCTATTCCGCCTATTACGATCGGGATATCTTTGTAACAGCTTCTGATCAGGTTACAATAAACAACAGCAGCATGGTCAGGTCGTTTTCCTGTCACGCCACCCGGAGTATAAGCGTCGGAACTGCGGGGCTTTTTCGAGACGGTATAATGATTTACCATCGGATCCATATTTCCGCCTGATACCAGAAATCCAAGACGCGGTCTGCCGAACACGGTTATGTCTGCACAGCTTTTCCAGTCAGGCTGAGCAATGATGCCGACACGGTATCCTCTTGATTCAAGAACCCTGCTGATTATTGCAGGGCCGAAAGAAGAGTGATCCACATAGGCGTCACCTGTAATAAAAGCAAAGTCAACTTCATCCCATCCCCGTTTTCGGACATCATCCATATTAACCGGCAGAAAGTCCTTCAAAATATCTCCTTATCTGATCTTCTGCGCCCGCCGTTGCAGGCGCAAGCGGATCTCTTCAACTATTGTTAGTATAATTCTTCATTTTAAAATAAATCATTTTTGCAACCAGCCAGATGACCTGATCGATATGGACTTTTTCGCGCGTTCCTTAAGATTCATACCATGTCACCTCAAATTGCTGTTGATCGAAGTCTTATACCACTTAAATTATAGCATATATCTCCATCTAAAAATACCGCCTCGTAATTGAAGCGGCATTGAGTATGTACCGCTCGACGCAGATGACAACCATGGAAATAAACGTAATCACACAAAGCCGCATAATCTCCGGTCGATTTGCCTGATTATATGCATCAACGACATATCCCGCATAAATGAAGTGCTTTTACAAGAATAACAAGTCCCGGACTGCCATAGCCTGAAGCTACAGCAAACCGGGACTTTTATATTTTTTTCTTACTTTGGTTTTGATATCCCATATTCCGAAGCTTTTCATGAGCACCTAATGATGTACATCTGTGTCCAGGATTGTCTTAAGCGATTGTGCTGCCAACCATACAATCAAGGCATTCGTCAGGAGCTTCACGGCTTAA
>DCDB01000221.1 GCA_002316215.1 Lachnospiraceae bacterium UBA1066
TGCCGGGAGGATGCGGGAACTCGGCGCAGATATTTTTGTGGCCGGGTCTTCGAGCATTTTTAAGAAGAACGGAAAAACGCTGCGCGAAAATATCCGCAGCCTCAGGGCTTCGATCGGGGCAGCCGGCCTGCCGTACTCTGAGTGCTGAGTTTACTGCTTCAGTTGGAGCGTTTTAAATTAACTGCTTTAAATGGGATATTTTATTTTGAATGCTTCTTTTCCCTTGCTTCAGCGCGTGTGCTAAGGTAATCCATGACGACGAGAACGGCCATAAATATGATTGCGGCTATGCCGAGTGCAGTTTCCTGCATCATCTGGTTCTTTTTAAACATTTGTTTTCCTTCCCGCGGCATTCTTTCCGCCGCTGCAAGCTTTTTGGCTTTTATTGCTGGCATCGCTAACATAGTGCTTCGGATTGCTCTGCCGCCCGGCGGCTCATGCACTCCTGAAAGCAGGAAACTTTTTGATCTTTACGCTTGCATTATATTATACCGCTAAATTACTTTTCCGACAATCAACAGATGTCTGTGCCTGTCTTTTAACGGCACTTTACTTTTCATTTTTCCTGTCGTATGATGGGCACATGAGAAAAAAAAGCCATATCCTCCTGGCCAGGTGCCTGGCGGATAATTTTATATTGAATAATATTGAAGATGCGGATCTGCAGTATCACAGGGCAGCATTCTGCATGGGAGCGATTCTTCCGGACTGTGAACCTTCTTTTTTAACCGAAAAACATGCATATGATGTAAATTTTGAAAAACTGGTAAAAAAGATGCGGGAACTTACGACATGGTGCAACCTGGATGAACGAAAGGCGGGAGCCTACTGGATCAAAGCGGGGGAGGTCACACATTATGTGGCGGATTATTTTACATTTCCGCATAATACAAATTTTCCCGGAGGTATTGCCCAGCACTGCCGCTATGAAGAAGAACTGAAAATAAACCTGAAGAAATGCATCCTCTGCGGAAATGCCGACGGGTATTGCAAAGCGTCGGAAAACTTTAAGGACTGTGAAGAGATTGTTGCTTACATCAGGGCAAGCCACGAGCAGTATATGAAAAAAAGCAGCGACGTGTCCGAAGATATAGAGTATATTATTTCGACTTCCTATCAGGTGCTGGCCGGTCTTGCAGCCCTGCTGGATCAAAAGATAAAAGGAGAAAGCCCGGATGTCCGGATTAACTAGGCATGGTTCCCGGTCGAAAATTTGTATAACGGCTAAATGAAGAAAAAAGAATACGGGGTTTTAAAGAATATACTGCTGATTACTCTGAGCGCCATAATAAGCCTGCTACTCGTTATGGCTTTCTTTATGTCACAGTTCACATGCCAAAAGAAGTCTCTCCTTGATTATACGTCAGAAAAAAATGAAGATCCTTTTTACAACTATCTCGATCAATGCGAATTTGAAGAAAATAACGGCCATTATCTTGTGATCAGAGGCTGGGCCGTCGATCTGGAATCCTTTTATGCAGGATTTAACTACGGGACGGACAGCAATATTTTCGGTTATGAAGATAATGCAGGCTTTGCACTTGTCAATGGCAAGGATGTTTATGTCCTGAAAACGCGAACCTTTGTCAAGAAAGGCGTAAATGAAGTTATGGCGCAGGTTCTTGGCCAGAACAACGTTACAGATTATAAAAATTCAGGCATAGAAAGTGTCGTGAATCTTGATTTTGGCGGGATAGAGGATCCTTCCGGTTATGAAATCGGGATTATTTATTCGCGGAGAAATGAAAAACCGATTCTGGTAATGACAGAAGAGAGTGTGCCCGAAAAATGAAAAAGCCCGGTACGGTTCTGCATAGTAAACTCGTTCATTCAGCAGGAAAGCCTCTTTTTCCTGCGTTTGCCTTCCTGCTCCTCATCGGGATACTGATGAACAGACGGCTGGGGCTTATGGCGGATGACTTTTCTTTTATAAAGATATTCCGTGAGGACGGCAATATTATAAACTGGTTATCCCATTACTGGAACATCTGGAGCGGGCGCGTCCTTCCTCACGCGCTCCTGGTCTTTTTCCTGAATCTTCCGCCGTTGGTTTTTAATATCCTGAATGCGGTTTTGACGACGGTTCTGATTGGACAGATGGCGTTTTATGCTGTAAGGGGCAGGAAAATTGAGCAAACGTCAGGCGGGGCAATGCTTATCTTTGCCGGCGCGGTGTTTTATTATCTGCTGATCCCTGCAGAGATTTCAAGCATTACCGCATTCTGGAGAACAGCTGCCATATTATATGTCTGGGGAACAGTGGCATTTCTTTTTGCTCTTTATCCGATTTACAGATTTTATGCGTGCGGGAAAGATGTATCTGCAGGATGGAAGATCGCTTCATTTTTCTGTGCATTTTATGCAGCCGGATTTGAAGAGACCGGAGCTTTTTTCTGTGCGCTTGCTTTCATTCTCTTAATCGCGGGCGCCATAAAGAGAAAACGGCTTCCGGCATGCGGCGTTTTGTTATGGGCTTTCGGCACTTTGGTTACATTCTTTTTTATTCTGGCGCCTGGCAATACCGTCCGGTTTAAGGAAGAAATTCTGTACTGGATGCCGTATTACGGCTCATTTTCGATAATGGACAGACTCTTTCTCGGAATCTCACACACTCAGCAGTATACCATCGGATTCCTTCAGCCGGCGATGATCGTTCTTTCAGCCACTGTTTTTGCCGCTATGATGTTTTTGAAGCGGCCGCTTTTAGTCAGGGCGGTATCGGGTCTTACGTTTGCTTATTTCCTGCTGTCGCTCTTTTCTAAGAATATCCCGGTACTTTATGCCTATGCGGATGTTGATTCGGTATTTGCTTATGGCCTGTCCAACTGGATTGCCTCATTTATCGGGCTTTTTATGATTTTTACTCTGTTTTTCGTCATGCTTCTTTTTTCCGGCCGGGGAAACGGAGCCTTTCTCGCATTTATTTTTGCAGGAAGCCTGATGGAGCTGGTGGTTCTGGGATTTACGACCACAGTCGTGCCTTCCATGCAGCGCTGCTGCTTCTTAAGCTATACGATGATCGAGATCCCTGTTCTTTATTATCTCAGGATGATTTTCCGTGTCCTGAGAATCCGGGAAAGATCCGGAAGACTTAAAGAAGCACATAAGACTAAAAAAAGTACTTGAGAATTAAAAGAAGACACAGAAGAATTAAAGAAGGAAGAAT
>DCDB01000200.1 GCA_002316215.1 Lachnospiraceae bacterium UBA1066
TTTTCGGCTTACGGGTAATCCCGGACTTCCCCAAATATCCTTAAAGTTATATTCTATGAAAATAAAGACACAGACAGCGCCGTGAAAAAGGTTACCTAAGATCCAGCATAGAAAGCCCACAAAAAGTTTTTCCTGCACGCAGGAAATTTCTTTGACTTTTGACGCTTGCTTTTCCTGTGATGCTGCGGATTGCTCCGCCGATGCGCGGCTTCCGCAATCCTAATCATAGACATTATAGATGGTTTGGGGGAGTTTGAACAGGTGATTATTTCTATCTGAATGCAGCTTCATTGTGCGGCGATTGATTTACGGAAGATTCCGGCGTATAGTGGGAATAAGAGCGGCCGGTTCCTTAAGGCTGCGTGAAAGGAGTTTCATTTATGAAGCGTTCAAGAATTAATGCCGTTATTAAAGATATGCGCAATATGATTAAGGAACACGGATTCGAGCTTCCGCCGTTTGCGGATTTTTCCGCCCGGGAATGGCAGAGCCTCGGGCATGATTACGATGAGATCCGCGACAATAAACTCGGCTGGGATATTACCGACTACGGGTTGGAAAAGTTTGACGAAGTCGGTTTTTCGCTCTTCACCATCCGCAACGGCAACCAGAAAATGAAGGAAAAGTATCCGAAGCCATATGCCGAAAAACTTCTGATGCTCTATGAAGGACAGACTGCACCTCTGCATTACCACTGGAGCAAAATGGAAGACATTATCAACCGCGGCGGAAATGATGTCTACATCACCGTCTTTAACGGCGGCAAAGACGGCGAAAAACTTACAACCGATGTCACTGTCCACACGGACGGGCGTGTCATCACCGTTCCCGCGGGCGACCGGGTTCTCCTTTGTCCCGGCCAGAGCATCACGATTACGCAGTATCTCTACCATGATTTCGTTGTCCCGAAAACCGGAGGCTCCGTCCTTCTCGGTGAAGTTTCCATGTGCAACGACGACGAGCATGACAACCGTTTCTACGATCCCATCGGACGTTTCCCTGCCATCGAGGAAGATGAGGCTCCGTACCGCCTTCTCTGCACCGAATATCCGGCAGCCAGGTGATTTCGCGTCTCCGCTGCACCAGGTTACCCGGATACAAAGTAAAAAGCTGACATTTCTGTAGATCCTCAATAAATAGATGCCCCAATCTTCTCTCATATTTAAAAAACTTTTGTCCGGACTTGTTATTTAAGACGGCAATCAAAAGTCCGGTTCACAAGAGCGGCATATAAAAACCTTCTGTCCAAGCCCGCTAAACAAGCAACGGCCCGGCAGAAGGTTTTTTCAGTCATTCGGCCGCATGGCGAATCTTCCGTTCAGAAGTTCCGTCCGGATGACATTGATAAAAGCATCCGGATCTGCTTCTTTTATACTCTTCATCGCACTTCGCAGCTCGTCGCTTCCCACGACGGAATAAACCAGCGTCCGGTCTACATTTTCAAAGGTGCCCGTCGCCGCTATATCCGTTGCGCCGTGACCTGTGACCCGGCTGATGCTCTCCGCCACTGCATGCGGACGCGTCGTCACGATGAAAAGCGTATTTTTCTTATACCGTTTATAAAAAATGTTAATAATCTGAATGGAAGCAAACTGGAAAATGATGGAATAAAGGGCTTTGTCCCATCCGAAAATGAAACCGTCAACCACCAGTACCAGGGCATTGAAGGCCATGATGTAATTCCAGGCATCAATACCGAATTTTTCAGAAATAAAGATGGAGATAAAGTCCGTCCCGCCGCTGGTAGCCCTTGCAAAAAGGCAGATGCAGACCGCCGCCCCGTTGACGATGCCGCCGAAAACTGCGATCAGAAGCGTATCATAGGTGATCACATAATGCGGGAAAAGACCGGTAAACAGGGACACCAGCCCGATGACAACGCAGGAATAAATCGTGAATTTCCTGCCCAGCAGCTTAAAAGACAAAATTGCCGGAGGCGCATTTAAAATAACATAGATGATGCCGTAAGGCAGCGTGATTCCGGAAGCCTTATCAATGATCTGTATCAGAAGCAGCGTAAGCCCCGAAAAGCCCCCGGGAAGAAGCCCTCCGGTATGAACAAAAGTATTGATGTTCGCAGCAAAAATTACGGAAGCCGCGACACACAGGAAAATCCGTTTGCCTTCTGTCATAAAATCAGATTGCGTGGACATTTCATGCCTTTCATTTGCTAAATTATCACTTGATGCGGTTGGCTGTGCCAAATCGCTTTCTCACTGCACTGAATTAATCCGGTTTGCCAGGTCTTCCCGCTGAGCGCTTCTCACCGGCGGATACTTCTTCCCGCCCTCGTTATTTTCATGGTTTGCCAGGCCTTCCCGCTGAGCGTTTCTCACCGGCCTTGAGTCTTCAGGTTATGGCATAATGCCGGGCCGTTCGCTTTTCTACCGGATATCCAGAAGCTCCATCAGCTGCTCTTTCGAAAGCGATGCCGCCGATATGGCTTCTCCCGAAAGGATCTCATCTGCAAGGCCGTTCTTCTGCTCCTGGAGCTCCAGGATCCGCTGCTCGATGGTATCCTGCAGGATCAGCTTGTAAACCGTGACGCTGTTTTTCTGCCCGATCCGGTGGACGCGGTCCGTCGCCTGGTTTTCCACCGCGCTGTTCCACCAGGGGTCAAAATGAATGACGATATCCGCCGCCGTGAGATTGATTCCCGTCCCTCCGGCTTTCAGGGAAATGCAGAAAACCGGGGTCTCATCTCTTTGAAACGCCTCGATCATTTCCGCCCTTTTCTCCTTCGGAGTCGCTCCGGTCAGGAGATAAAACGGTATTTCCTCTTCTTTAAAATGCGCGGTCAGGGCATCCAGCATCGTGGTGAACTGGGAAAAGAGAAGCAGCTTGTGCCCGCTGTCGATCGCATTCCGGAC
>DCDB01000230.1 GCA_002316215.1 Lachnospiraceae bacterium UBA1066
GTCAAAGAATCGCGAAGCGATGAAGTATCGTGGCATGATAGGAATGTTAAATTAATATAAGTCGACATAAGACAGAGTCTAAAATAACAGGAGGATAAGAATATGAAAGCAAAAGTAGATCAGGAAATGTGCATTGGATGCGGGCTGTGCACCGGTACGGCGCCGGAAGTTTTTCGGATGAATGAGGATGACAAAGCGGAAGCATATGCCGAGTTTGGCGAAGACGGTGAGGAAGCTGTCAAAGAAGCCATTGATGGATGTCCGGTATCGGCGATTTCAAGGGACTGAGACAAGGGACTGAGTCAAGGAACTGAGTCAAGGAATTGAGTCAAGGAATCGGCGGTTCGGTAAGGCAGATTACCGGGAATCTGTGCGGTTGCGATCAATTGAATATTGTATAAAAGAAGCGATAAAACGGGACTGCCGTCTTATCGCTTCTTTTTCTTTCCATAAATACTATAGCATAAAAATAATATTTTTAAAAGACTGGTACTTATTTCCCCGTATAGCATAATGGGGATATGGAGGATACACGTATGGAAAAAAGCTGGCTGTCTGTTTTACAGCAGGCGCAGGTCGGGGAGCTGCTGGAGACGAATCAGTTTACGCAGCAGTACGGACTTGCCCTGACGAAGCGGGATGTCCGCCTGATTGCAGAGGCGAGGCAGGACGCGCTTAAGGAAGCAAGAAGAGTGGAGGTGGGCGACAGCATCACGCCGAAGATTATTTTTGAATTCTGCGATTCGGATTATTTGAGCCAGGACAATTACAGGGATACCATCATCCGTCTGCAGGAAATTTTCTTCCTCTATAAAAATGAAATGCAGGACGAAATCACGGATGACGAGCTTCTTCATTTTATGAAAGAACAGTTTGAGACTGTCTGCTTTGGAGATCCGGATTATCTCGAAGGAACGTGTCTTGCGAATTTTGCCCAGGCCATCCGTGCGGGATATCGCGATTATTCGGAGTCAGACGGATACGGTGAATACGCGGCTCTGGATGAGGTGCCCCGCTGGGACCGGGAACTCTATCTTGCGACGCTGCGGGAGCTGCTGGGGGAATGAAAAATGACTTATAGTATGGAAGAACTTGTTCCGGTCGCGGGCAGCCTCATGAAAAGGTACTGCGGCTATGAAAACTCATCCCTTACCTACGAAAAGGCGGAGCAGCTGATGGGTGCGGTTCTTTACTGTATCCATGAGTATGAATCGGGAAATGAAAACCGGACGCCGCCGGCTTTTGACGCCTGCCATGGGGGCTGTGAATCTGAGGTGAGGAATACGAAGGTGCCGGCCACTGACGCTTATCGGACAGGATATGAACTTGTGGTGCGGAAGGCAAAGAAAGCCGTGGTTCTGTATAACCGGACGGCGGTCATTTTCCGCGATTATCGGCTGCGCTGCCTGAACGACACTTTCCGGAAAGGCCTGCCGGAATTCTTCCGGCATTACGATGCACATTTCAATCCTCAGGATACGATTCTGACCCTCGATTACCCGGTACTTGAAAACCTTCAGGCGCTGAGCGGCATCGACCGCATTTACGAATATCTCCGATGCATCTTACTGGAGCAGAAGTTCCTCGGGCAGCTTCCTTTTGAGGAAGTGACCGGATGTCTGACGGAGTATCATTTCCATTATGAAGAACTGTTCGAGAATATCTGCCATGTTTTCCTTCTGCAGCTTGCAAAAAAGCAGATAGAAAAAGAACCTGCCGCGGGCAGCCGGCCCGGAAAAGAATCTGCTTCAGAAAGGCAGACCGGAAAAGAATTTGTTTCAGGCAGAAAGCGGTCGGAAGAGATCATAGCCGGAATCATTGAGGAGTATACCTGCGGTGATCCGGAAATACGGGCTTATCTGATGAAGGATCTGCAGGAATTGTCCGCTTGGCTCCGGAAATAGCGGCAGGCAGAAAACTTGAATTATACATGTTCCTGACCTGCGGCGATTTATTGGATGCACCGCAGCATATTTACAGAAACGAAAGCGGCCTGTATAAAGGAACTCAGCATGATCCCGGCCATTTTGAAATTGCCCTGGCGCTTGCTGAATATGTAACCTGAGAAAGCAGAACACGATATAATTCATTGACATTACTAAATGGCTGGAATAGAATAAAACTGTTATAAAAACAGAATGTGAGAGGCCTGAATTATGTCCGGATTGGGTGTGAACAGGGATTACCTGAAAAAAAGAAACAGGGGACTTGCCCTGAAACTGGTGGCAACGAAGCAGTGTACTTCCAGAATTGAGTTGTCGAAGGAAATGGGGCTTACAAAAACAGCGATTTCAGCTATTGTGGGCGAACTGATTGACAGAAAGTATCTTGTAGAAACAGAAAAAGAAATTACTAAAGACCAGGGCAGAAATCCTGTGGGACTTGAAATAGCCGCTGCGTCTCCCAGATATGCAGGAGTATTGATTCAGCGCGGCTATGCAGAAGCGATACTTTGCGACCTGTCATTAAAAAGCTTCAAGTATGAAAAAGTGGAGCGGGAATGGCAGAGTGAGCAGGAATTGATGTCGACTGTGACAAGGCTGCTGGATCATATGCTGGAAAATGAAGAGAATGTTGCCGGAATCGGTGTTTCAAGTATAGGACCGGTTGATGTAAAAGCAGGAATTATCAAGAACCCGGGATATTTTAACGGAATCAAAAATGTAGAAATAACGGCTCCGCTTCGCGAAAGATTTAGTCTTCCGGTTTATTTTGACCATGATAATCAGAGTGCTGCTATGGCAGAGCAGCTCTTTGGAAACGGACATGGGTATCAGGATATTCTCCTGGTTGGAATTGGAAGAGGGGTGGGCTGCGGCATTATACTGGGAGGCAAACGCTGCCATAGCAAGTTTGGCTATCCGCCGGAGATCGGGCATATGTCTATAAATAACTGCGGAAATACCTGCATATGCGGAAATGTCGGATGCCTGGAGACTTATATTGCATCCAACGTTATTGAAGAAAAGGTGAGACTGGCAACGGGAAAGCAAATGAACTATCGGGATTTTTGCCAGAGAGAGGAAGAACCGGAAATTCGAAAGATCATGGAAGAAATGGTCTGGAATTTATCGAGTGCTATAGTGAGTCTGGTGAATATACTGAACTTTCAAATTGTGCTGCTGGGCATGGACAGTGTGTACTGGCCGGAACGGTATGTTAGAATGCTGGAAGAAATTATTAATGAAAGAAAATTTATCAGAAACGAAGGGACACGGACATTGGTAAGGAAAGTTGCCTTTCTGGAACGTACACCTGTGCTTGGCGCGGCATGCAATGCGCTGAATAAGACTTTTGATGGAGACCTGTTGAATTAATAAGTAATCTAAGATTATTAATTAAAAGGCGAGTATGGACAGAATAATGTCCTGCCCGCCTTTTAAATTGCGCATAATGAACAAATTAGAACAACTAAAACTATGCATAACAGAAAATATAAATAATACATTGACATTACTTAATATTCGAACTATACTGACAATAAATCAAGAAAGTAATGTTAGATTACTATATAGGAGGGAATTCATTTGCTGGATATATACAGTATTGGGGAGATGGTAATAGATTTTATCCCCGGGAACGAACCGGGCAGCTATGTCAGGAATGCGGGCGGAGCACCGGCCAATGTGGCGATTGCAGCAGCTAAAAACCATTTGAAATCGGGAATGTGCTGCAAAGTGGGGGATGATAGTTTCGGCAGGTTTCTTATAGACACGCTTCGTGAAAACAAGGTTGAAATCCTGTGCGCAGAAACATGCAAAGCGGCAACAACGACGATGGCTTTTGTGAATCTTTCGGCCACGGGGGAGCGGACATTTACCTTTGCAAGAAAACCCGGAGCGGATATGTTCCTTTCGGAAGAAGATGTCAGGGAAAACCAGATAGAGAATGCCGTTATTGTTCATGCGGGTTCATGCTCGCTGTCGGCAAATCCGGCAGCGAAAGCCACTGAAAAGGCATTAAGACTTGCGAACAAAAGCAAACGCCTGGTGAGCTTCGATGTAAATTACCGCAATCTTATGTGGAACAATGACAAAGATGCATGCACGAGAAGCGTAAAAGCTCTTCTTCCCTGCGTTGATTTATTGAAAATCTCGGAAGAAGAAGTGGATATGATGGGAGGCGAGGGAAATCTGCATAAACTGATGGAAGAATATGACGTCACAGTGCTTGTTGAGACTTTAGGTAAAGACGGAGCCAGGGCATATTTTAAAAATAAAGAGTTGGAAGTGCCGGGGAGAAAGGTAAAGGCAGAAGATGCGACCGGCGCAGGAGATGCTTTTTGGGGAGGATTTCTTTCCAGCCTTCGGATACAGGGAATAGAAAAGGCGCGCGAACTGACGGAAGAAAATGTCCGCAGGGCTCTGGAATACGGAAATGCGGCAGGATATTTATGTGTTCAAAAAAAAGGTGCAATTGCAGCTCTGCCGACAAAAGACATGATTGAAGAAATTCTTGCATCTGAAAAGGATGCGGCCATGATAAGAGGGCAGGAAAATGAATGAAATCTGGAAAGAACCATGTATTATTTCTCCGTCGCTGATCTGCCTTGACCAGTGCAATCTTGAGCAGCAGGTACGGCTGCTCGAAAGAGCGGGGATAAAGATGCTTCATGTTGATATCCTGGATGGTCATTTCAGTCCAAGCATGCCACTGGGACTGGATACGGTGCGCCAGCTGAGAAAGCTCACAGATCTTCAGTTTGACTGCCATGTGATGGTGACAGAACAGGATTATTTTGTAGATGAACTTTTGGATATAGGTGTTGAACAAATTGTATTTCATGGAGAAACGCAGCCTCATATTGACGGGATGCTGAACAGGATCCACGCAAAGGGAGTCCGGGCGGGTGTAGCCCTAAAGCCGGGTACGCCTGTAAGCATACTCGAGTACGTGCTGGAGAAATGCGATACGGTATTGCTGATGCTGATTAATCCCGGTTACGCGTTTGTTAAAGGTGAAAAACAGGTAGCTTATGCAGAACGAAAAATACGGGATCTGAAAAAAATGATCAGCGAAAGAATGCTTGATACAAAAATTGAATTGGACGGTCGGGTATCGCCGGAAGATATCCAAAAGTATGGGAAAGATACCGCTGATATTTTCGTGACGGGAAGCACCTGCATCTGCCTGCCGGATATGGAGAAGAGCCTTAAGAAATTGATGGATTTGAGAAAGAATGTTGTCGGGGGGAATGAAACATGAGCGAATTTAAAGTACAGTATGAAAAAACCAGTGGAGAAATTGAGGAAGAGCTGAAGAAAACGCTGAGCAGTATAGACAGTGATTCACTGGAACGCCTTGCGTATGAAATACAGGCGGCCGATCAGGTATTCTTCGTTGGCGTAGGCAGAGTGATGCTGGCTCTGGAGTGTATGTGCAAAAGATTTGCACATTTGGGAATTAAAGCGCACTGTGTTGGTGAAATCACGGAACCTGCCATCACGAAAAAAGATCTGCTTATTGTGGGATCCGGATCCGGCGCATCTTTATTTCCGCTGGGGATTGCCAGAAAGGCCAAAAACCTGGTTGGCTGCAAAATCGTACATATCGGTTCAAACCCGAACAGTGAAATGAAAGACATTTGCGATTTTATGGTCCGTATTCCGGTAAGAACTAAATTTTACCTCCAGGATGAGATCGATTCCTGCCAGCCCATGACTTCTCTTTTTGAACAGGCAGTTCTGCTCGTGGGAGATATCCTGGCAAAAATTATTATTGAACAAAAGCAGCTGGACATGAAAGAGCTCTGGCAGTATCACGCGAATCTGGAATAAGAGAACAGGCGGATGAAATGGATAAATATAGACTGTATCAGCATTTTGGAAGCATGCAGCAGCTGGCATATATCAGATCCGTCGAATTTCAGGAAGGAAGAAGCGGCAGCCTGAAGGCGTGGCAGGTAAAAAACGGTCCGCTGCAGTATTTGGTGATGGCGGATAAATGCCTGGATATCGGAGAGCTTTCTTTCAGGGGAATGAATATAAACTTCCTTTCGAAACCCGGGCTTCAGGGCCGGAACCATTACGACACGCATGGAGAAGAGGCGCTGCGAAGTATTATGGGAGGCTTTTTCTTTACGGCGGGTTTGGAAAACATCTGCGCACCCTGCAGGACAGGCGGGAAGGAATATCCCATGCACGGAAGAATACGTACGACACCGGGAGAGCATCTGGGATCATCCTGCGCCTGGAAAAGTGGAAAATATGTGATGGATGTTTCCGGAGAAATGAGGGAGGCCGAGCTGTTTGGCGAGAACCTGGTGCTAAGGAGAAAGATTGAGACTGTTTATGGAGAGAACAGGATTGTTGTCACGGATGAAATAGAAAATGAGGGCTTTCGTGCGGAACCGCTGATGCTTCTCTACCATATCAACATGGGGTACCCTTTTCTGGATGAAAATACAAGATTGTATATCCCAACAAAAAAAGTGACACCGAGAGATGACGCTGCAAGGGGACATGAAGAGGAATACAGCCGGATGGATCCCCCAAGGGAGAATGAGCCTGAATATGTTTTTATTCATGAAATGAAGAAAGAAAGAGAAGACGGCAGGACGACGGTATTAGTTGTAAACGAAGGCCTGGGAATCGGGGTTAAATTGGAGTACACGCAGAAGAATCTGCCTTATTTTATGGAATGGAAGTCTACGGCAGCAGGGGATTACGTGCTTGGCCTCGAACCTTCAAACTCCAGTGTATATGGCAGGCCGTTTCATGAAAAAGAAGAGACTTTGCATAAAATTAAACCGTTTGAAACAGAAAAAAACCAACTGATCTTTTCAATTTTGGACGGGACATGCGAAATAGAAAAAGAAATTAATTCATTCAATCAGCTTTATTAAAAGGAGGGTAATATGAAACGATCGGAAATT
>DCDB01000170.1 GCA_002316215.1 Lachnospiraceae bacterium UBA1066
CATGACGGCATCGGCCGGAAGCACAGCTTCAGGCGGTATGATGATATCGGGCAGCAGTACGGCAGCGTCGGCGTCCACCGGGAAGCCGGGATTCGGTCTCCTTAATTCATTTTCCGTAAAATCGCTTGACGGCGCACAGGTCGATCAGACGATCTTCAGCGGCGCAAAGCTTACGATGGTCAATGTTTGGGCGACTTTCTGCGGCCCCTGCATCAATGAAATGCCGGAGCTCGGGACTCTGGCGGCGGAATATAAGGACAAGGGCTTCCAGATTGTCGGTATTCCGATCGACACGCTGGACAGCAGCGGAAAAATCAGCGATTCCCAGATTGAGACGGCGAAGTCGATTGTGGAGAAGACCGGTGCGGCTTATACGCATCTTGAACCGACGGGAGCACTGGCCGGCATTGCCAATCAGGTCATGTATGTACCGACGACCATATTTGTCGATAAAGACGGCAACCAGGTCGGCGACGAGGTGACAGGAGCGATGTCCAAGGAAGAGTGGACGGCGCTGATTGACAAATATCTCGCAGAAGTATAAAGCGGCAGTACACAGTTCCTGTGCGTATAAAGCAGCCGGCAATACCTGGTTCCTGCGCGTATAAAGCAGCCGGCAGTACACGGTTCCTGTGCGTATAAAGCAGCCGGCAGTACATGGTTCCTGCGCGTACAAAGCAGGCGGCAGTACCGGCTTCTGTGTTTCCAAAGAACCGAAATCTAATAATCATAAAGAGGCGGAAAATGAATTTCATCAGGGAGCATCGCATCGGCATGATCGTCTTTATCCTCGGAATCATTTTTATGATCCTCGGGGCGGCGCGCGGGGAAACGGAAGTCGTTTTCCGAAAAGCCGTCAATATCTGTATGGAGTGTATCGGCCTTGGGTAAAATATTCGCAGCACTGAAAAATCATATCCGGACCGTCGTGCAGATCCTTTTTACGGCGGTGACGAACGGTTACTACAAAGGCTTCGCGGAAGGAAAAATCTTCCGCGGGCCGACGAAAAATATCTGCGTGCCGGGACTCAACTGCTATTCCTGCCCGGGGGCGCTCGGCGCCTGCCCGATCGGATCGCTCCAGGCGACGCTCGACAGCGGACGGTACCGCCTGGCATTTTACGTCGCGGGCTTTCTGATGCTCGTCGGTGCGGTCTTCGGACGATTCGTCTGCGGCTGGCTCTGCCCCTTCGGTCTCGTGCAGGATCTTCTTTACAAGATTCCTTTTGTGAAGAAAATGAGAAAACTGCCCGGCGACCGCGGCCTGCGTTTTCTGAAATACGGCATTTTGGCCGGCTTCGTCATCATCCTGCCGATGACGGTCACCGACGTTGCAGGAATGGGAAAACCGTGGTTCTGTGAATACATCTGTCCTTCGGGGACGCTGTTTGCGGGACTTCCGCTTGTCTTTGCAAATCCGGCGCTAAAGGCCGCGCTTGGAGGGCTTTTCATTTTAAAAGTAACAATTCTTGCAGCGCTCGTTCTTCTGTCGCTTCTGGTATACCGGCCGTTCTGCCGCTATCTGTGTCCGCTCGGCGCCATTTACGGCTTCTTCAACCCGATTGCATTTTACAGATTCCGGGTGAAGGAAGACAAGTGCACGAAATGCGGACTCTGCCAGAAGGCCTGCAAAATGGACATTCCGGTTTACCGGAAGCCGAACAGCATGGAGTGTATCCGCTGCGGAGACTGCCTTAAGGCCTGCCCGTTTAAGGCGCTGGAGAGAGAAAGACCGGGAAGGCGGGCTGAGAAGATTGGATGAGCGCGGAAAATTTATTTGCCTGCCGCGCGAAGCCTGTTCCGGGCGTTACTATCGGGACGGGATTCCGGTCTTCATTTGTCCGGAAATGAACCGATGGTTTAAAGAACGGCTGAGTAAATGGACGGCTGGTTGAAAGCAGAATGGAACGTAAGGAACTGCGGCGGAAGTTTGGGATTACGTGTAAACATGCAAAAGAAATCAGAATTTTACACGTAACGGAGCGCCGCTGAGGCATCAGCCGGGATTACCCGTAAATCCAAAGGAAATCAGAAGATTTCAATATGAGGGAGGAATAAAATGACAGCTGAGTTTTCACTTGCGGTACATGCGCTGACATATCTTGATGCGCAGAAGAGGTCGCTGACCTCGGAAGAACTGGCGGTAAACATTTGCACCAATCCGGCGCGCGTGCGTAAGGTCATGCGCGGCCTTAAGGCGGCGGGACTTGTCAAAACGCACGAGGGCACGGGCGGCGGCTATGAGCTTGCGCGAAATGCAGCCGGGATCACGCTTAAAGATGTGGCTGAAGCGCAGGATACAAGCTTTGTCTGCGCCTCCTGGCGGTCAGGCGACGTGGACATGGACTGCGCGGTCGCCTCGGGCATCGCGGATGTCATGGATAATATTTACGGCAACATGAACCGGGAGTGCCTGGAGATGCTCTCCGGGATCACGATTGACAGTATCTGTAAGAAACTCGTGGGGACAGTCCCCACGGGAACGAATTAACGCGATATAGTGGGGACAGTCCCCA
>DCDB01000299.1 GCA_002316215.1 Lachnospiraceae bacterium UBA1066
AAATAAGAGGAAAGATTTTTTTGCATTTCATCTGCAAGAAATGAGGCATCGTTATTTTTTACAGAATCCTTTATAAAATCAATCATGCAATGGTTGCCCGGGAAAAGGAAGGTACAAAATCCCTATGGATAAAAGGCTGAAAAAATGGTTCAAAAAGGTACATATCGGCCGTTCCACCGTCCTGGCGGTCATTTTTACGGTGCTTGCGTTTGTCCTGATCCACCGGCTCTATAATCTTCAGATCATAAATGGCGCGGAATACCGGAGCAACTTCAGCCTGAAGACAACGAAAACACGGACAATTAAAAGTACGCGCGGCAATATTTACGACCGGAACGGGAACATTCTGGCCTCCAATGAGCTTTCTTACAGCGTGACGCTGGAAGACTCCGGCTCATATTCCTCCAACCGCGAAAAAGCGCTTTCCCTGAACGGAGAAGCCTACAGGATTTCAAAGATTCTGGAGGCAAACGGAGATTCCCTGAATAATGACTTCCATATCGTTGTCGGCAGCGACGGCAATTATGCGTTTGATACCTCAGGCACCTCCCTTTCGAGATTCAAAGCAGACGTATATGGATATGCGAAAATAGAGGAGCTGACGGATGCCGAAGCCAATGCCTCCGCAGATGAAATGATGCAGTATCTTGTCAGCGAAAAATCCTTCGCCGTTACGCGTACGGAGAAGCCGTATACGGATGAAGAACTCACTTCACACGGCCTTCCTTCCGAACTTACGAAGCAGGAGACACTGGATATTGTTTTCGTCCGCTATCAGCTATTTACCACAAGCTACCGCAAATACGTTCCCGTCACGATTGCGACATCCGTTTCCAACGAATCCGTTGCTGCTATTACGGAGCAGAAGGATACCCTGACCGGTATCGATATTGTCGAAGATACGGTACGCGTGTATGATAACGCCGAATGCTTTGCTTCAATCATCGGCTATACGGGAAAAGTATCTTCCGAAGACCTTGCCGAACTCCAGGCGCAGAACTCCAGTTACAGCAGTTCCTCCATTGTGGGAAAATCCGGCATTGAAAAGATAATGGAAACGAGCCTTCAGGGTTTCGACGGACAGGAAACCGTCTATGTCGACAATCTCGGAAAAGTCCTTAAGGTCGACGAAGCATCCAAAGTCGAACCGACGGCCGGAAATGACGTCTATCTGACCATCGATAAAAATCTTCAGATAGCCACTTATAAAATGCTGGAGCAGCGTATCGCCGGTATTCTGGAAAGTGTCATTGTAGACCAGAAGGAATTCACAACGACTTCAACAGATACGGCGGACATCCGGATTCCAGTCTATAAGGTTTACAATGCCATTATTGAAAACGGCGTCATCGATACGACGCATTTTACTTCTGCAGACGCTTCTGCAAATGAAAAACTGCTGGAACAGGCTTTTGAACAGAAACAGAGCGAGGTTTTTGCGTCTCTGAACGATCAGCTTACAGGTTCGGATCCCCTGCCTTACAATCAGCTTGATGACGAGATGAAGGAATATGAAACTTATATCGTCAACGATCTTCTCATGTCCAACACCGGGATTTTAAGCAGTTCCGCGATCGATAAGACAGACAGCACCTATCTTGCCTGGACAAGAGATGAAAGCATAAGTCTTCAGCAGTATCTGACTTATGCGGCCAGCAAAAACTGGATCGATATCAGCGCTTTTGCGACAGACAATACCTATCTGGATTCAAGTGAAATCTACAGTAAGCTTTCGGATTATATTGAAAAATACCTTTCAACAGATCTGGCTTTCGGTAAGAAGCTGTATAAATATCTGCTTTATGCCGACCGCATAGATGCAAATGAGATTGTCAATGTCCTTTACGACCAGGGCATTTTCAGTAAAGACGACGGACAGTACCAGGATTATGAGAATCAGAGAATCACCAGTTTTAATCTCATCATATCAAAAATACATAATCTCATCCTGACACCGGCCATGCTCGCGCTGGATCCCTGCTCCGGATCAGCTGTTATAACAAATCCGAAAACCGGCGAAATACTTGCATGCGTCACTTATCCGGGATATGATAATAACCGCCTGTCCAATAAGATGGATGTTACGTACTATAATAAACTGGCTGCTGACGAATCCGGCCCGTTCTATAATAAGGCAACGCAGCAGAAGACTGCGCCCGGTTCAACCTTTAAACTTATTACAACGACGGCCGGGCTCGAAGAAGGCGTCATCGACAGCAATACGATTTTCAACTGCACCGGAGTTTTCAATCTTACCGACACGCCTCTGAACTGCTGGCTGAAAACAGGCCACGGTCCTTTAAACATCGTAGGCGCCATCCAGAACTCCTGCAACGTTTTCTTCTGCAACGTGGCTTACAAGCTGGGGATCAACGAGGAGGGCAACTGGTCGGATTCACTGTCCTTAGGCAAGTTGCAGTCCTATGCAAAAATGTACAGCATGGACAAAGCTTCCGGAATTGAAATACCTGAAGCCGATCCGCAGATTTCGGATCAGTACGCCATCCCTTCCGCGATCGGGCAGGGTACGCATTCCTACACGACAACTCAACTTGCACGCTATGTTTCAACGCTTGCAAACAGCGGAACCAGCTACAATATTTCCCTGCTTGATAAAGTGACGGATACGGATTCTAACCTGATCAAAGATTACACGCCGTCCGTAGCCGGTACCGTATCCATCAGCAGCAATACCTGGGATATCATCCATACAGGCATGAGAGCTGTTATTGAAAGCAAAGGTGAATATGCGGATCTTCCGATTGCCGTAGCAGGAAAAACCGGCACGGCGCAGGAATCCAAATCCAGGCCTTCCCACGCTCTGTTCATCTGTTACGCCCCGTACGACGATCCGACAATCGCCATGGCGATCCGCATCGGAAATGGCTATTCTTCAACAAATGCCATACTTGCAGGAAAAGATATCATACAGTACTATTTCAATCTTGTAGATGAAAGCCAGCTGATCACCGGAACCGCAAGAACAGATTCCGTATCCAGTGCACAGGTCGATTAATGTTAAAACAATATAAACTAAGAGATTACAATTTCAGACTGGTATTATGGCTTATCGCTCTTTCTACCCTGGGAGTTTTACTCGTAGGTTCTGCGGAAGCATCCCTGGAGAACAAACAGCTCGCCGGAGTAATTCTCGGCGTCTTTATCATGCTGATCCTTTCCCTGATTGATTTTTCATGGATATTGAATTTTTACTGGATCATCTACGGCGTCAATATCCTTCTGCTTCTTCTGGTCATCGTGGCAGGTTCTTCCGCCGGCGGCGCTACCAGATGGTTTGCCATCGGAGGCTTCCGTTTCCAGCCTGTCGAACTATCAAAGATCCTGCTGATACTTTTCTTTTCTAAATATTTCATGGTGCACGAAAATGATCTCAACAAGCCAAAGATTATCCTGCGTTCCCTGGCTCTCATAGGCCTTCCGCTCATCCTTATCTTCAGGCAGCCGGATTTAAAAAACACCATAACGATTTTTATCCTTTTTTCATTACTTTATTATGCCGCAGGTTTGAGCTATAAGTTCATCTTTTCCGTTCTGGCTATCGTAATCGTGCTCGGTGCAGTTTTCATGACTATTGTCATACAGCCGAACCAGTCGCTCATTAAGGATTATCAGCGGAAGCGGATAATGGCCTTCCTGAACCCTGACAGTCCGGAATATACCGACGATACAACACAGCAGAACAATTCCGTAACAGCCATCGGAAGCGGCGAACTGACAGGAAAGGGTCTCAATAACAGCAGCGTTTCCTCGGCTAATAAGGGAAACTTCATTTCACAGATCCAGACAGACTTTATTTTTGCGGTTGCAGGAGAGGAGCTCGGATTTTTGGGAAGTGCGGGAATCGTCATCCTCCTTCTTCTCATTGTCCTGGAATGCCTTCTGATGAGCCGGCGGGCAAAGGATCTTTCAGGGAGGATTGTCTGCTGCGGGATGGCCGCTGTCGTCTCGATACAAAGTTTCATTAACATTGGTGTTGCAACGCGTATGCTTCCGAATACAGGAACGCCGCTTCCTTTTGTCAGCTACGGTCTGACATCCCTGGTCAGCCTGTTCATCGGAATGGGCATTGTCCTCAATGTCGGCCTGCAGAACCGTATTCATGTGCCGGAGGTAAGAAGAACGTCCAGGCAGAAGGGGGTGAGGATTTCACTATGACATCCTCTAAAAAGCACAGGATTTTTATTACTGCAGTTCTGCTGGCCCTTCTTGCTGCAATTCTGGCGGGGGGGATTTTCGGAACCTATGCCCTGCACCGGTATAATACACTCGAAATGCCTATGCCATATACCAACAAATCCATGGCCTATACAGCGACAAATGAGAATGCCATGGAAACGCAGGCAGCTTTTTCATTTTCCCTCTGCGTTGGTGACGCAAATGTCGGGAATTCAAACATCACGGTCGAAGACGGGGTCTCTGCGGGTCTTTTTAACCTGGATAATAAGAGCGTGCTTTTTTCAAAAAACATGTATTCAAAGGTTTATCCCGCCAGCCTAACTAAAATCGTGACAGCTATCCTGGCTTTGAAATACGGAAATCTGGACGATGTCGTTACCATTAACTGGCAGGATCTGGAACTGGAAAGCGGTTCCCAGGTCGTCGGTTTCAAAATAGGGGATCAGGTAACCATGCGTGAGCTCCTGCACGGCCTGCTTGTCCATTCCGGGAATGACGCTGCTATGGCAATTGCCAGACATGTCGGGGGGTCGGTTTCCAAATTCGTTACAATGATGAATGATGAACTTAAGGAAATAGGCGCTACGAACAGCCATTTCATGAATCCCACCGGCCTTCAGGATACAAACCACTACACAACGGTCTATGACATTTACCTGATGCTGAATAATGCGATAACCTATCCGGATTTTGTCAGCATTATGCAGATCTCCGTTTATGAACTCAATTATACAGACGCATCCGGGCAGGCTAAAAAAGTGACGCTTGATTCAACAGACCATTATCTGACAAAAGATACAGATCCGCCGAAGGATGTCACGGTTCTCGGAGGAAAAACAGGGACAACGGATGATGCCGGAAACTGCCTGGCCATTGTTTCGCAGAATGCTTTCGGCCAGCCTTTTATCTCGGTTGTTGTGGGAGCTTCATCAAAGGATGTACTGTACACAAATATGAACAGTCTGCTTTCGCAAATCAATGCATGACTAAATATAAACTTGTTTTTTACCGGCATATAAACTATAATTATTTTAAGGCAGGTCCGTTCATCAGCCGAACTTTAGGAAATTCAAAGGAGGAAACTGGCGATGGTTCATTTAATTGTTGGCAAAAAGGGCAAGGGTAAGACGAAAGTGCTGCTTGACCGTGTCAATGAACAGGTTAAGAAGGCAAACGGAAGTATTGTTTATCTTGATCAGAGCAGTAAACATATGTATGAATTGAATAATAAGATAAGGTTAATAGATGTATCCGCTTTTCCGATTTCCAACAGTGATGAATTTGTAGGTTTTGTATGCGGTATTCTTTCTCAGGACCATGATCTTGAAGTTATGTATCTTGACGGCTTTATGAAATGTGCAAAGCTGGAAGATAAGGACGTTACGGAAACTATCAAAAAGCTCGATAATGTAAGCTCGATGTTTAATATAGATTTCATTCTTTCACTTTCCCTTGACCAGTCGGAACTGAACGATGACTTAAAGGATAAGGTATTGGTTGCGCTTTAATGGCCGGAACTGTAAATAGGAAAAATTCAAGAACCGAAAAAAATAATCATTCCGGTATCAGGCGTTTGTTTACGCTGAATATCGGAACGATTATTTTTGGCGCCCTTTTACTTTATGTTATTATCAGCCTCTTTATTTATCTGACAGCTACTCATGTGACTTCCTACCAGGTAACTTCCGGACCTCTTGCCAAGAACCAGACCTATACCGGTCTTGCAGTAAGGTCTGAAAAAGTCGTAAATGCCGACACCTCCGGTTATGTTACCTATTACGCAAGGGAAAACTCCAAGGTAAAAAAGGCAGGTGTCGTCTATGGAATCGGGCCCGGCAAACAGACGGACCAGGGCAGCGATCTGACGGAAGATACGCTCGCATCCTTAAGAACCGAAATGCAAAAATTCTCCCTGAACTTTGATCCTTCCGATTATCATGACGTATATTCCTTTAAATATGTACTGGAAGGTGAAATCCTGGATAATTCCCTGCTGTCTGCGCCTTCGGCAACAGCCGGTTCTTCGGGTTCTATGACGATCGGAAATGAGACCATCAGTACTGCTTCCGCTGACGGAATTGTCAGCTATTCCACCGACGGATACGAGAACTTTGATCTCACCTCCATAACACCGGAAGAAATGGATGAGAAGTCCTATGAAGTCAAAGATCTGAAAACTACCGAAAAAGTTGCGGCAGGACAAAGCATATATAAGATTATAGATTCTGAAAAATGGTCTCTTATCATACCGCTTTCCTCCAAACAGATCGTCCAGATCAGTGATCGGAAAACAATCCGTGTAAAGTTCCTGAAGGATGGAGCAACCCAGAATGCCGCATTTTCCATCCTGACGATGTCAGATGGAAAGTACTACGGAAAACTCGACTTTACGAACGGCCTTCTTCGTTATATCGACAGCCGTTTTATAGACATCGAGCTTGTTACAAATAATGCAACAGGACTTAAGATTCCTGTAACCTCTGTCGTAAACAAGGAATTCTATACCATCCCTGATGAATATGCCACTAAGGGAGGCGACAGCCAGAATATCGGTTTTTTAAAGCTTGTAACCGACAGCAAGGGCAATGAATCCACAAAATTTACTTATACGACACTTTATGAACATAAGAATAATAAGTATTACATTGACAGCTCGGATCTTACAGCCGGAGATATCATTGTAAAAGACGGTACATCTTCGGACCGCTATATCATTAAGGATACGGATACGCTGGAAGGCGTATACAGCATGAATAAAGGCTATGCACTTTTCAGGAAAATCAGTATTATCGATAAAAACGAAGAATACTGCATCGTTGAGAAGGGAACGAGCTTCGGTCTGTCGCAGTTCGACTATATCGTACTCAACTCTTCTAAAGTCAAAGAATCAGACATCACGGCAAAATAATTTTAAAGAACAGAAGCGAGGCATAAATTAATTGTTAACGGATAATTTGGATCGGGTCAAAGAAAGAATAGCGGATGCCTGCCGGCGAAGCGGCCGGGATCCGTCCAAAGTCACATTGGTTGCTGTCAGCAAGACAAAACCGGAAGCGGATATCCTGGAACTGTACAAGGCGGGACAGAGGGACTTCGGAGAGAATTATATCCAGGAACTCCGTAAAAAACATGACGACCTCCCCAAGGATATCCGCTGGCATATGATCGGACATCTGCAGAGGAATAAAGTCAAATATATCGCCGAATATGTTAACATAATCCATTCCGTCGATACCTTCGAGCTGGCGCAGACGATCGAAAAAGAAGCCGCCAAATACAACCGGGTAATACCTGTCCTGATCGAGGTCAATGCAGCGGAAGAAGAAAGCAAATTCGGCGTAAAATGCAAAGACGCCTCAGCGCTTGCAGAGAAGATCAGTACACTTCCGCATGTGTCTTTAAAGGGGTTTATGACAAGTGCGCCTTTAGTGGATAATCCCGAAGACGACCGCATATACTTCAAAAAATTGAGCAATTTAAGTGTTGACATAAACTCAAAAAACTATAATAATGTAACAGTGGATGTTTTGAGCATGGGAATGTCTAATGATTTTGAAGTCGCCGTTGAAGAGGGTTCGACAATGGTACGCGTAGGAACATGCATTTTCGGAAAAAGGGATTATTCGAATTCATAAGAACGGAGCGATAGTACCGATGGGGCTTTTTGATAAATTTTTAAATGCAATCAAGCTTAACGATGATGAAGACGACTTTGATGATGAGGAAGAATTCCTCGATGATGAAGAAGAGGACGAAGATTACGAGGATTCGAAACCTAAAAAGAGATTCTTCCAGAAATTTTCTAATGATGATTATGATGAAGATGCCGATGATAATGAAGAAGACGTAAAACCTTCTTACTCCCAAAGCACAAAGGCATCTTCTGCATCTTCCTATAAAAGCGCAGCTTCTTTCCGCGGAACACCTGTGCAGCCTGCTCCCAAGGTCGAAAAGACAGTTCACAGAGAAAAGGCAGCAAAGAAGTCCAAAGTTACTCCAATCCGCAGGAAAGGAACACCCAGCATGGAAGTAAATGTGATTAAACCCGCTTCTATGGAAGACACAAAAGACATTGCAGATACACTGATGGAATCCTGTACCGTTGTCCTTAATCTGGAAGGCCTCGACACGGAAGCCGCACAGCGTATTATCGATTTCACCTGCGGCGCATGCTATTCGCTTGGCGGCAGTTTACAGAAAATCACAAGCTATATCTTTATACTGACGCCGTCAGACGTTGATATTTCAGGAGATGTCCAAAGTATCTTAAGCGGAGCTTTTGATATTCCCTCAATGAAATCTCAGTATTAATATCTTCATCAGATGCAGTTATCTTAATTAAAGATCCCTGCAGACAGGAAAAACAAAAGAAAGAGCATCAGCGCATTCCGGCCTGATGCTCTTTCTTAATAACCGGAGGCCAAAAATAATATGGAAAACAGGAACAGGCATTTTTTCGGGTCAGATTTTGTACGGCTTCCAGAAATTCTGAAGGATGTACTTAAGGAAGAGGGCCTTAAGGCCGGCTGCAGAATATGCATTATTGCGGATTCCAATACGGCGCCTCTTTATGCTGAAGATGTAAAGACCTGCCTTTCTTCAGTCTTTTCTGAAACAGATCTTTTTGTGATTCCTGCAGGAGAAGAAAATAAAACACTGGACAGCGTAAAAAGCATTTATGCTTTCCTGGTTGAGCGCCATTATGACCGTCACGATATGCTCGCTGCCTTAGGCGGCGGAGTCATCGGTGATATGACTGGTTTTGCTGCGGCAACCTACATGCGCGGCATCCCATTTATCCAGATTCCCACAACGCTCCTAGCTCAGGTTGATTCCAGCATCGGCGGAAAAACAGGGGTTGATTTTGATGGTTATAAGAATATGGTCGGAGCTTTTCACCTTCCGAAGCTGATCTACGTAAATGCGGATACCTTGAAAACACTTCCGGAAGAGCAGTTTGCCTCCGGCATGGGCGAAGTGCTGAAAACAGCTCTGCTCGCAGACGAGGACTTCTACAGCTGGCTGCTGTCCAATATGGACGGTATCATCGGATATGATCCGGATGTCATTCTGCCTATGATCCGGAAAACAGCTTCAATCAAAGAAAGAATTGTAGAGCGCGATCCTACGGAAAAAGGGGAGCGTGTCCTTTTGAATCTCGGACATACCATCGGCCATGCCATAGAAAAATACATGGACTTTAAAATGCTGCACGGTAAATGCGTTGCCCTGGGGGTCATCGCCGCAGCACGCATAAGCTTTGAACGGGGATACCTGTCCACGGAAGAACTATTTGAAATACGGGATGTATGTGCGGCGTTCGGCCTGCCGATTTTTGCGGACGGAATAGACGATCATAAAATTCTCGCCCTCACAAAATCCGATAAAAAAATGTCCGGCGGAAAAATACGCTTCATCCTTCTAAAAAGCATCGGCAGAGCCGAGGCTGAGGATGACGTCTCCGACAGCGAGCTGCTTTCAGGTATAAAATTCATTAATGGAGATGAAATTGCATATGAAGAATGAAGATAAACGCGGAAATAAACAAAAGATAGTATTCGGCCTGCTTCTTATTTTCTGCCTGACGGCATTAGATCAGCTCACAAAGTATGCTGCGGCAAAAACACTGGCAAATGGCCCGATTGAACTGATTCCCGGTGTATTCCGACTGGAATATCTTGAGAATACAGGAGCAGCCTTCGGAATTCTCAAGAATGCCCAGTGGTTTTTTGTTATCCTGATGATTGCATTTATCACGGCAGCCTGGATCTTTTATACAAAAATCCCGGTTACTGTAAAGTACAGACCCTTAAGGCTCGTCCTTCTTTTTGTCACGTCGGGAGCGGCAGGCAACTTGATTGACCGGATTTTTCTGCATCATGTCAGGGATTTTCTTTATTTCAGTCTTATAAATTTTCCGATTTTTAATGTCGCTGATATCTATGTGACGCTTTCAGCTATTGCTGCCTTTATTCTGGTAATCTTTGTCTACAAGGATGATGATCTGCATTTCCTGAAAAACCATCCGGCGGAAAAGACCAATGAATGAAATTATTCTTCAGGTATCCGAAGAGTCTGAGGGAGAAAGACTCGATCGTTATATTGCCGATGAGATTCCCGAAATATCCAGGACTCATGTTCAGAAACTGATTGATGAAGGCGATGTTA
>DCDB01000206.1 GCA_002316215.1 Lachnospiraceae bacterium UBA1066
GTCAGCGATAAAATCGACGACTACAACAGCAGCTTCTACTATGACGCGCCGCAGAACATACTTAATGCCTATTTGTATGGGGAAATTGAATAATGTGAATCACTTATCTGCCGGCTCATCCATGAAATGGATGCGGCTGTCCCATTTCTCTTTATCATAGTTCACGCCTTTTAAATCCCGGCGGTATACCTTCATATCTGTCATATCTTTTACATTGCTGAAATCTGCGGATCCTAAATACCTGTCGATAAAATACGCGCCTCTTAAATACGCGCCGCTTAAATACGCGCCGCTTAGATCCCATCGTATCTTATAGCCTTCAGGGTCTTTTACTTCTTCGGAATATAACCCTCTGGCATAGAAATAATGTTTATTGATATTATTCTTTGCCAGTATCTGAAAGGCGTACGGATCAATCGGAAAGAAGGTCGGATGCTTTTCATCCCGGTGGTACAGACCTGCAATCATCATAAAAACGTCAAATATCCAGACGGCCCTGTTTTCCAGAAGCTCATAAAACGGCTTCTTTTTATTCTCTCTGGAATCGGGGCATAGGTTCTCCTTTAAAAGCGCGTTCAGGAGTTTATTCAATTTTTGCAGGTTCTCATCATTGGGGGAATTGGGCATACCGAAGAGCTCCCCCAAAAATGGAAGCGCTTCATTTTCAATGTTCTGCCGGATGTAGTCCAGAATGCCGCGTTCGAATCTGTCACATATAAAAACCTCGCCCAGCTTCGGTATCATTGCCGGGACGGAGGTATCTTTCCGAAGATATTCCTCTAAGATTCCTCTTAATTTTTCGCAGATCCATTTGGCCGCGAAATATTCCGCAATGCTCTTATGGACGAATTCATATCTTTCCGCCCTCCTGTCCCCCGACACAGTTTGATCCTTCCGTGTCATGAATATTTCCATGGCAAAGCGGTTTCCCATACGTTTTTGGGATTCCTTGTCCAACCCGCCAAGGCTCTGCGCAAGCGCCGATTCTGCCGTTCCGTCCAAGGCGTCAAGGATTTCCCCTGCCGATATGTTATAGATGTTTGTCCGGTACATCTGTACGGCAATTCCTTCCGCCAGTCTATAGGCATCCTCCCAAAAGTTCAGGGATTCCGTTTTCTCTTCCGTGCCGCGCACGTCCAGTGCCGGGTTTTCTCTCGAAAAGACAGCTTCGTACAAGTCAAAACGGCTTTCGATTTTGCCGATATCCTCTATCTTCGAAGCGCAGATGAGATACAGCAGCATGGGAATCGAAATGATTTCCAGAAGACTGTCTTCCTGTTTTCCGGGCTTTCCGAGATTTCCGGATTCATCGGATTCACCGCTGTCGTCTGTAATTTCTTTCAGACGCTCAATAAAGCTTTCGTCCAGTTTTTCTTCCTTACGCCCGGCATTGAATTTTTCCAGAAACTCATTTCTCTGATCCTCATAAAAGTCCAGCATCGCGACCCGGCTTCCGCCGCGAAATGAACGGATATAATTCGGCCTGGAAGTGATAATGAGCAAAAAATCTGTACATTCCAGAAGTTTCCGGACATAGCTGTTATTTTGTTCTGCATTTTCCGCGGGAAAGCTAATTTCATCATAGCCGTCCAGAATAACAACGCTGTTTGGCGGCAGTTGCAAGCCGTGATCGCCTAATATCTGCCGGAGCTCATCCCGGGGATATCCTTCTGAATCCTTGATTATGGCCTTTCGGATGTCTTCACGGGGATTGCCCTGCGAGTCCTGGAACGTGTTCCCACGGATGAAGAAGACCGGGCGGTTCTTGAAAATCCCCAAAACCGGAGTCTCAGAGCACGATACTTCACAACCTAGCGTTTGGGTTTCGGAAATCTGAGTCTCGGAAGATTGGTTTTCGGAAGACTGGTTTTCGGAAGGCTGGGCTTCGGAAGCCCAGGAACCGAGATATCGAGCCGCCAGTTTCATGACAAGGGAAGATTTGCCTAGGCCGGGCGCGCCTTCAATCAGAAGAGGGCCGCCTCTGCCGTTTTCCAGCTTCGCTTCCAACATTTTGTCAAAATTCTCATAATCATAGTTAGGTTTTTTCCCCTCTTGGCACTGCTTTTTTGAACCATCCTGGTTCAGGTCACTGAAATGCGGGGAAACGTAGATGCCACATAACTTGAGTTTATTTGCATAATTCGTTTCAAGAAAAAGTTCCTTGTTGAAAGCCTCCTGAAAAGGCTGCGCCATCTCGCGGGCTCTGTCCATAAAAAGAGCATGAGGGTCGGACACGGACAGATCTTTCGAAGAAGATGTTCCCGACGAAACATACGGTTCGGACCCTCTTTTCAGGAACTCCTCAAGGAGCTTAGCTATCTTATATATTTCATCTAATTGCTTATCTGATTTATCCAATTTCGAGCCGTTCTCCTGGACACCAACAGAAATCTTAGTAAGCGATTCTGTGAGGCTGTCCAGGATGCTCTGGACATCATGGCGAAACTTCTTTCTAGTTTCCTCATCCTCGAATTTCTTGGCAAAGTCACTCAGTTCCGAATCGGACTCGACGGAATTGCGCATGTTTCGGGCAATTGCGACGCTAAGCGCGTTGGCATCGCTTTCAGAAATCCTATCCTGACAGATTTTTCGGATTTCGTCAGACAAGGAAAAGTTTTCTGAAAAACAGCTTAAGGTGCGCTCCGGTTCAAAGAGACCTTCCAGCTTTTCGCGAAAGTCCTGCGGATCAATAACGAGGGAATCGTTCTCTCCTGCCTCAGGAAATGTATGTGCTTTCTGATACTCCTTTATGGCTGATCCTACCGATTTCCGAACGACCGTCTTGAATTTGTCATTGATATCTTTTTTACTCCCAAAGGCAAAAAGCTGCGGTGCCATGGCGGCCGCACCCGCATATTCAGACGGCAGGCCGGATACCAGCCACCCTATATAAATAACCATGCCTT
>DCDB01000263.1 GCA_002316215.1 Lachnospiraceae bacterium UBA1066
TTCAGTTATCAATGTTCTGTGCCGTCCTCGTTTTGTTTATCTCTCACGCGACAGCCTAGTTACTATAACAAACCATAAAAGAAAAGTCAATACTTAATTTTTATTTTTTTTGATTTTCCGGAAAATTCTTCAGAATTCTTTATTTTCTTCCCGGAAAGGCCCTTTTATGGGTTTTTCCGGGAAAGACCTTTTGAATATTCCTGTAAATCAGCTGCACGCAGCGCTGATCGCTTCTTTTATTGTCGAAACAGGTATAAGCCGTATTCCTTTTATCATCTTGCAGGAAACCATATTGGACTTCGGCAGAATAACATTCTTAAAGCCCAGCTTTCCGGCTTCCGCTACGCGTGTATCAGCCTGGCTTACAGCTCTGACCTCACCGGAAAGACCCACTTCGCCGAAAGCCATTGTGTCATCTCGGATCGGCATGTCTTTGCGGCTCGAAACAATTGCCAGAAGGATTCCCAAATCAACGGCAGGCTCGTTCATACGGATGCCGCCGGCGATATTAACGTAAGCGTCATAGGATCCAAGCTCCATCCCGCATCTTTTTTCAAGAACCGCCATGAGAAGATTCACCCGGTTGTAATCGGTTCCTGCAGCAGTACGGCGCGGAAGTCCGAAATTGCTCCGACAGACTAACGCCTGTATTTCAATCAGGACAGGGCGGCTGCCTTCGATGGAGCAGGCAACAATGGAACCCGAAGCCCCTTCAGGCTTACCGCTCAGCATATATTCAGAGGGGTTCGGCACTTCAGTAAGACCATCCCCGCGCATTTCAAAAACGCCTATTTCATTTGTCGAGCCAAAACGGTTTTTCACTGCCCGAAGGATACGATAGGAAGCATGCCTGTCTCCTTCAAAGTACAGAACCGTATCCACCATATGTTCCAGTACGCGCGGTCCTGCGACCGAACCGTCTTTTGTCACATGGCCTACAATGAAAATCGAAACTCCCAGTCCCTTGGCAAGCATAAGAAGAATTCCCGTAGATTCCCGCACCTGGGAAACAGAGCCCGGTGCGCTCGCAACGTTTTCGCTGAACATCGTCTGGATGGAATCTATGACACAGACATCCGGTTTCTGCTCCTCGATTACCTCCTGTATGGCTCCTAAATCCGTCTCGCACATTAGAAGGAGGCTGTCTGAGACTTCGCCGATCCGCTGCGCACGCATCTTTATCTGCTGCAGACTTTCTTCGCCTGAGATGTAAAGGACGCTTTTACCCATTGCAGCTATATTTCGACAGGCCTGCAGAAGCAGCGTCGACTTCCCGATCCCGGGATCCCCTCCGATCAGTACAAGAGAACCTTTAATGATTCCGCCGCCAAGAACACGATCAAGCTCACCCATGCCGGTTAAGATCCGTTCATTGCTTTCCATGGATATCTCTGCAAGGCGCACCGGCCGGGTTCTGTTTCCCGGACGCTGCTTTTTTGAGCCAAGTCCCGGAGAAAGAGCCGGCGCCTTCGGTTCTTCCACAAACGTATTCCATTCATGGCAGGACGGACACTGGCCCATCCATTTTGCCGACTCATAGCCGCAGTTCTGGCAAAAAAATGCTGTCTTTTTTTTAACCTGAGCTGGCATTATTCTCCTTATTTCTTTACGATTTTAACTTCAGCGCAGCTATTGCTGCCAAGTTCCACGCTAAAGGAAAGCTTTCCGCCCAGATTCGTCTTCTGATCGTCACGCGCCTCTTCGTTTATATAAACAGAATATTCAGAATCCGGTTCTCCTTCAACGGTAATCTGGGCATCCTCCGGTCCGTCAACTGTAAAGCTCATGCTTCCGTCGCCATAGGTAAGATGTGAAACAGCCGTTCCTGGAACAGATTCGTAAACGAACATGTCATTCCGTTCAAGCCGCGTAATTTCCCTGAAGGTTTTGACCTTATATACATCACCGTCATGGCTGAAATCAGAGAGTTTTGTTTTCTCATCCAGCTCATAATCACCGAAACTTATGCTGCCGTCTTCTTCTGCACGAATCAACGTTTTTACTGCTGCCATTTTACTTTCCTCCGTTTTTTATGGTTGATAATTCCTTTATTTATGCAGCGGCCGGTTTTTAAAACCTGCCGGAAAATGAAATCACTGATCAGCTATCGTAAACTTAAACTCATTTTGTTCAAGGCGCACCGTCACCCTGCTGTCTTTGGGAATTGTACCCTGAAGCACCATATCCGAAAGCGGATTCTCAATTTTATCCTGTATGACACGTCTCAGCGGCCTTGCACCGAATTTTGTCGAAAAGCCTGTTTTGCCAATCTGCTTCTTAACAGAAGGCGTAAGCGAAAGCGAAATCCCCAGACTGTCCTTTGCACGCCCGACTAATTTTTTTGCCATAAGGCCTACGATTTCCTCGACCTGTTTTTCATTTAAGGGATGAAAAACAATAATCTCATCTATCCTGTTTAAAAATTCAGGACGGAATATTTTCTTGACTTCTTCCATGACGCCATTTTTCATCCGGTCATAATCTTTCCGGGCGTCATCCTGCACACCGAATCCAAGCTTTTTTGGATCCACAATAGACTGGGCGCCCGCATTGGACGTCATGATAATACAAGTGTTTTTGAAATCGACGCGGTGGCCGTGGGCATCCGTAATGTGGCCTTCGTCAAGAACCTGAAGAAGGATGTTAAAAACATCCGGATGAGCCTTCTCAATTTCGTCAAACAGAATGACACTGTACGGATGCCTCCGTACCTGTTCTGACAGCTGTCCGCCTTCATCATATCCCACATAGCCCGGAGGCGAACCGATCATCTTGGAGACGCTGTATTTTTCCATATATTCGGACATATCAACACGGATCATGCTCTGTTCCGAACCAAAAACAGCCTCGGCGACAGCCTTCGACAATTCCGTTTTCCCAACGCCTGTCGGTCCTAAGAAAAGGAAAGATCCTGTCGGGCGGTTCGGGTCTTTAAGGCCGACTCGTCCGCGCTTAATCGCCCCTGCCACCGCCTTCACAGCTTCATCCTGTCCTATTACCCTTTTATGGAGGTTAGTTTCTAATTTTGCAAGACGTCGTGACTCTTCTTCAGCAAGACGGGAAACCGGTATTTTTGTCCATTCGGATACAACAGACGCAATGGTATTCTCATTTACGACAAGATCTTTTTTCGCTGTTTCAGTGTTGAAATGCTCTTTCGCCTTATCCAGTTTTTCCTGCTCTTCTTCCTGCTCTTTTTGAATGGCCCTGGCCTTTTCCATATCACCCGATATGATAGCCCTTTCCTTTTCAGCCGACAGTTCCCTTATGGCCTGTTCTTCTTCGACCAGTTTTTCACTGCTCCGGCTGTTTCCAAGGCGAACCTTTGCAGCTGCCTCATCAATAAGGTCAATACCTTTATCCGGAAGACGCCTGTCGTTGATGTAACGTTCGGACAGAGTCACCGCTGCCTTCAGGGCATCATCCGTAATACGGACTCCGTGATGGCTTTCGTAATAAGGGCGCAAACCTTTTAGAATTGCATAAGACTGGTCACTCGTCGGTTCTTCAACCATAACCGGCTGAAAACGCCGTTCAAGAGCAGCATCTTTTTCAATATATTTTCTGTACTCATCGATGGTTGTCGCACCGATGATCTGTATTTCACCGCGTGAAAGGGAAGGCTTTAGGATGTTGGAAGCATCCAGTGCGCCTTCAGCACCGCCCGCACCGATAATTGTGTGCAATTCATCAATAAAAAGCAGGATGTTCTTATTCTCAGAGGCTTCTTTTACAACATTCTTTATTCTTTCCTCGAACTCTCCCCTGTATTTGGACCCTGCTACCATCCCTGAAAGATCAAGTGTAACAACACGCTTATCCTTAACAGTATCCGGTACAAGCCCCCAGGAAATTCTCTGGGCAAGTCCTTCTGCAATTGCCGTCTTTCCGACACCCGGTTCGCCGATAAGGCATGGATTATTTTTGGTTCTGCGGCTTAAGATCTGCATCACCCGCCCGATTTCTTCTTCCCTGCCCACGACAGGATCAAGGGTGCCCTGCGACGCCGCCAAAGTGAGGTCCCGGCTGTATTCATCCAGAGTCGGAGTCGGGCTTTCCTCGGATTTCATTGCACGGCCGCTGTAAATATCTCCCGATTCGAAATATTTCTCAGCGCCCATTGCCACAATCGTGTCACCGTACATTTTCTTGATATCAATACCCATCGTGTGAAGAAGCCGCGTTCCGACACATTCTGTGTCCTGCAGCATCGCAAGAAGAATATGCTCCGTACCCGCCGTCTGCGAACCAAGTCTTGAAGCAATTGTACATGAGGCAGCCATGACGCCCGCTGCCCGCGGCGAATATCCCTGTTTTTCTCCTATAGCCACACCCCCCTGAGGGGAAATAAGCCTGTCAATCAAAGACATCAGCTTGTCAAGTTCTATCCCTGCGTCCGAAAGCACAACGGAAGCTGTTCCGCCGGTCGCCTTGAGGAGCCCGACAAGGAGATGCTCCGTGCCGACATAGTTCTGACGGCAATAGTGCGCTGTTCTTTCCGCCAGGCCAATCGCCTTCAGCGCCTCCTCAGTATACTTATCCTTCATTTGTACTCCTCGTAAATTTCATCTATTAAGTCGTGTACTTCGCGTTTCGTAATATTCTTGCAGCTTGCTTTAGCCAATGCCATCCTGAGATCTTCCCGGAGTGCGGCTATTGCCTTCATTTTCTCCTTATCCACATAAACAACCGCACCTTTTCTGCGGTCTACTGCCAGAAAGCCTTCTTCCTTCAAAACGGAATAAGCCTTATTTACGGTATGCATATTAATCCCGGCCGTTTCGGCCAGCTGACGGACTGAAGGAAGGCTCTCACCTTCCCGGATCATATCTGTCGCAATGCCCAGGATAATCTGATTACACAGCTGGAGATAAATTGCTTCATCGCTGTTGAAATCAATCTGAATATACATGGCTTCCTCCATCCTTCTGTTATACGTTTACTATAACAGCAGTACAGGGAAAATGCAAGCCTTACCCAAGACCTGCGCCGCCGACTGTATAATGATACTGTATCCCGAGCAGATTATTTGAATCGGATTTTGGTTCAATATGGAAACTGTCAATAAACTGCTGCTCACCGGCCGGAGAATCCAGGGCCGCTACGATCTCATAAGAACCGTCGGAGTTGGAAACAGCACTTACAAAAATTGCCGTATTTTCAGGCCGCGGATCCATTTTTACATAATAGTATCCATCATCATGAAGAGAGATGCGGTGGATCTGATCCGGAATAGAAGGAAGCGTCGTCGTCTCGCCGAAAAGAATCCGCGCTCCTTCTTCAACAACATCCGCACCCAGAATCAAATAGGTCTGATCTCCGTTGTAGGATGCCCCCGGAGCCAGGGTACCGTAAAAATTGAAATAAAAGAAAAGGGCTGTCCAGTACATAACCGAATTGCTGGGGTCATAATCCAGCTGCGTAAGATACTTGGTCATCATCAGAGCATCGAGAGGCTTCAGCATCCCTGTTATCGTATCATCTACAACCATCTGAGAACTTTCCTTAGATGATGCAGCGGCAGTTGAAGATGCGGAAGATGATGTCAGTGATCCCGAATCTGTTACAGTAGGATTTTCCGCCTCCGTCGATACCGAAGCATCAGCCGATGAAGTCTTTCCCGATGAAGCGGCTGTTCCGGATGCCGCAGATCCCCCCGATCCGCAGGCTGCAAGCGAAAATACCATAAGAAGTGATAACGCAATGGATAATACTTTTTTCATAGATTTTCTCCTCTTTTATTGTTTTTCTGCAAGTCACACAGCAAGGCTGACAATCGTGATCGTGATTACAGAAAAAATCGTGGTAAAGATGATACCCTTTGTCAAAAGCTCCGTATCTTCCCCATAAAAACGCGCCAGCATAAGCGGCATGTTCCCGACAGGTACGGAAATTGCAATTGCCGATGACGCAGTCACGAGACTGTCGTGAACCAGCATTTTCAGGAAGAAAATGAAAACAATCGGAAAGACAATCTGTCTTAGGACAGTGAATAAATATATATGCGGATCGTTGAACACGGATGCCAGATCCATGTCCGCAAGAGTTGCTCCTATGACAAAAACGGCAAGAAAGGTAACCGGGGTTGACAGATATTTAAAAGCAGTCGAAACGATACCCGGAACGCCTGTCCCGGTAAAAAAGATCAAAAGGGCAATCACAGAAGTTACCGTACCGGGATTTATCAGTGATCTTAGCTTAAAAGAAGTTTTTGATGCATCTTCTCCCCGACGGATCACAGCGATTCCATATGTATAAATCAACAGATTGAAAAAGAGAGCAAAAATCGCAAGGTAAAGAACCGACCGGCTTCCCAGCACCGCCTGCGCCAGCGGCATTCCGATAAAACCGGTATTTCCGAAGACTGTCATAAGGTTATAACACTTCCAGTCCTTTTTCGGTGCGCGGAGCAGCCTGCCCATAATAAGGCCGATCAGGATCATAATCGCATAGGCAGCGACTGATATCATCACCATCACGAGTGCCGAGCTCATCGAAGGACGATCCTCCTGATTCATGACAGCCGAAAGAATCAGGGCCGGATTGCAGACGTTGACAATCAGCCACGTCATATCTTTTATGCCCGCATCAGAAATCATCCTCTTTTTTTTCGTCAGATAGCCGATAATAATAAATACAAAAATGATACACATCTGACCGAGCACTACAGTAGTATCCATCATCCCCTCTTTCCGGCCTTACGACCGGCATAAGATCGGTTTTTCCCGGCTTGGCATTCGTAAATACGGTATATGCCACAAACAGACCGTCTTACGACGGCCTGCCCATGTTCCGTTATATTTTTAATTATTCTGCCTTGCTGAACTGGTCCTTGCCTACGCCGCAAAGCGGGCATACCCATTCTTCAGGAATATCCGCCCATTCAGTTCCCGGTGCAATTCCATTATCAGGATCGCCGACTGCCGGGTCATAAACGTAGCCGCAAACATCACATACAAATTTGCCCATTTATTTTTCCTCCTGTTTAATCAGCTTTATGAATACCGCTGTTTAACAGATTATATCAGACAGGAGCTTAAAATGAAAGAACAATCTTTATCAGTTGTATACTGCCGCCATGGCTGTCAAAATGCCTGCGGTATGTCTTTTCAGTTGCAAACCGTCCGCCGCATAATGTTTCGCTTCCAAAACGAAAGTCCCTGCGGCTGGCTCCTCATCAGAACAGCGCTACGACTGCCCCGTCATAAGTATTATTGATATAAGTTTTCACAGTATCCGACTGCAGTGCTGAAACGAGGGCTTTAATTTTGTCTGAGCTCTCGTCTCCCTTGCGGACAGCGATAATATTGCCGTAAGTCTTCGCTCCGAGAGACGCCGCATCTTCTGTAGCAAGTGCATCTTTTTTAACAGAAAGCCCGGCTTCAATAGCATAGTTGCCGTTTATAACCGCAATATCCAGATCCTGAAGAGAACGCGGGAGCTGTGCAGCTTCAATTTCCGTGATTTTAAGATTCTTCGGGTTCTCGGCAATATCATTCTTCGTTGCATTGATGCCGGCACCGTCTTTCAGTTTGATCAGGCCCTGAGCCTCGAGAAGAAGAAGCGCACGTGCTTCATTTGTCGCATCGTTCGGAACGCCGACGCTCGCTCCGTCTGCTAAAGCACTGATGGAAGAGGTCTTTCCCGCGTAGATACCGAACGGCTCATAATGTATCGTTCCTGCCGATACCAGATCCGTGCCGTTTTCTTTATTGTACTGATCAAGGTAGGGCTGGTGCTGGAAATAGTTGGCATCGAGATCTCCTGCTGCAAGCGCGACATTCGGCTGGACATAATCCGTATATTCTTTTACAACTAAAGTGTATCCCTCATTTGCCAGAATGTCCTTCACCTGGGCCAGGATTTCCGCATGCGGGCTCGGGCTTGCGCCGACTGTAATGGTCTTGTCCTCGCCGGAAGCGGATGAGGCTGCGGCAGAAGCCGTGACGGATGATACGGTCTTTGAGTCTTCTGCTTTTGAAGAAGTCGAAGCAGTTCCGGAAGCCGTTGATGATGCGGCTTTGGATGATGTCTGGGATGCCGATGATGTACTTCCGCAGCCGGAAAGAATCGTACCTGCCGCTGTCAGAAGAGCTAAAACTGTCACTAAACTTTTTTTCATAATATTTCCTCCCTTATTTCATATCATTTAACTATGTTTTATAGGATTCTACTATCATCCTTTCTTCCTGTCAAGTTTTTTTTATGATGTAAGCGTCAAAAGTCAAAAAAATCCTGCCTGCAGGAAAAATTAAGCGTCAAAAGCAAAAAAGTTTCAGCGTATGCGCTTGTCTGTACCGCGTGACAGACGATTACCGATTTCCTGTACAAGCTGAACAATGATGACCATGATTATTACGGTAACAATCATCATATCCGCCTGATAACGGTAATAGCCGTAACGGATGGCAATGTCTCCGAGGCCGCCGCCGCCGACAAAGCCGGACATAGCCGAATAACCGACGATGGTAGTAATAACCAGCGCAGCTCCAAGAATCAGGGAAGGCTTCGTTTCAGGAAGAAGCACCTTCCAGATAATCTGCCAGGTAGAAGCTCCCATGGATTTTGCCGCTTCTATAACACCGGCATCGACCTCCGAAAGAGAGGACTCAACAACACGCGCAATATAAGGTGCCGCTGCGGCAACAAGAGGCGGAACTACGGCCCCAGGACCGAGTGTCGTACCGACAATAGCCCTCGTTACAGGAATCATCATAAGAAGAAGGATGATAAACGGTATTGATCGGAAGATATTGATTAAAATGCCGAGAACGGCATTCAGCCAGGGAATCGGATGGATTCCGCCCTTTTTCGTAACGACGAGCAGGATGCCGAGCGGAAGGCCGATCAGGTAGGCAATCAGCGAAGATCCAAAAACCATAAAAAGGGTTTCCCAGATGCCCTGGATAATCATCTGGACTGTAGTCGCATCAATTGTCATAATTCACTCACCTCTTCATACGGAATGTCGGATATCTTAAGATAGCTGAGTATTTCCTTCTGTTTTTCCGGATTGTCCGGGAGTTGTATCACCATCTGCCCCCGTGCCGTTCCATTCACATCCCGCGTCTTTGCATACATGATATTGATCGGCGTTTTAGCCTTTAAGGTGATGTTGGAAATGACAGGCTCCTGAGACTGTCTTCCGTCGAAGCTGATCCGGTAATACCTTCCGCTTTCAAAATGCACCTCATCCACGGCATCGCCGAGAATCAGCTTGCGGCCGATGCGGGATTTAGGCGCCATAAAAATGTCGGAAACATTTCCGCTTTCAGCGATAAGGCCGCCGTCAATTATGGCGACCCTGTCGCAGATCTGGGAAATGACGGCCATTTCATGTGTTATGACAACGACTGTGATTCCCATCTCTTTATTCAGGCGCTTAAGAAGAGACAGAATGGATTTTGTCGTGTTCGGGTCAAGAGCCGAGGTCGCTTCATCACAGAGCAATATCTTCGGATTTGTAGCAAGCGCACGCGCAATGGCGACACGCTGTTTCTGACCGCCTGACAGCTGGGACGGATAGGAATTCTCGCGGTCAGAAAGTTCCACGATCTTCAAAAGCTCCCTGGCCCGCTCCATGGCGTCCTTTGGCTTCATGCCCTGTATTTCCAGCGGAAATGTCACATTCCGGATGGCGGTTCTTTGTTCAAGGAGCTGGAACTGCTGGAAAATCATTCCCATGGACTGACGCACCTTCCTCAGTTCCTTCGGTGTCAGGGAATTCATCTTCTTCCCGTCGAAAAAGACATCACCGGACGTCGGCTCCTCCAGGAAATTAATACAGCGCACCAGCGTCGACTTTCCTGCCCCGGAGAGGCCGATAATGCCGAAAATCTCACCCGGCATAATGTCAATGCTGATATCCTTCAGAGCTTCCACGGAAACCTTGGTTCCGGTGAATTCCTTCCGCAAGTGTTGAATTGAAATAATCGGATCTGTCATTTCTCTGCCTTTCACTTTACTGCGCAACGTTTTGCTGTACTTCGTTTTACTATATTCCGTCCTGCTGAATTTCGTTAAACTGTATTTCCGCGGCTCAGATAAATACGGCCCGGCCAGGCCATAATACCGGCTCTATAGTCGGGCTGTTTCCTAGTATTTATCTAGGATTTACATCATAATATGAATTTCCGTAATTGTCAACAATTTTCAGGCTGACCGCATACGTGCTCTTAGACTAACTTCTGCACTTCTTCACGCCTCATCAATTGCATGTCCGATATCATGACGCATATATTTATTTTTAAAGTCAACCAGTTCTGCGGCTTTATAGGCATTGGCCCGCGCTTCCTTCAGAGTCTTTCCGAGCGCTGTAACACCCAGCACCCGGCCTCCGTTCGTCACGACGCGGCCTTCTTCATCGAATTTCGTTCCTGCATGGAAAATGAAGGCATCCTGCCTGCCGCGGAACTGCTCAAGCCCGCTGATCGGGAAGCCTTTTTCATATTTTACCGGATAGCCGTCTGAAGCCAGAACGACGCAGACACAGGCGTTATCCTCAAATTCCAGGTTCACGCGGTCAAGTGTTCCGTCAATGCAGGCGTCCATCACATCCAGAATATCATTTTTCATCCTGGGAATCACCACCTGAGCTTCCGGATCCCCGAAGCGGCAGTTGTACTCCAATACCTTCGGTCCATCCCCGGTCAGCATCAGGCCGAAGAAAATAACACCCTTGAACGGACGTCCTTCCTGCGCCATCGCATCGACTGTCCTTTGATAAATCTGCTCCCGGCAGAGCCTGTCGATTTCAGGAGTATAAAAAGGACTGGGGGAAAAATTGCCCATTCCTCCTGTATTGAGGCCTTTGTCACCATCCATTGCACGTTTATGATCCTGTGCCGATGCCATAAGCCGTATCGTTTTTCCGTCGCAGAAGGAAAGGACGGAAACCTCCCGCCCCGTCATAAATTCTTCTATAACCATCTGGTTCCCGGCGTCCCCGAATTTCTTATCTTCCATAATCTCACTTACACCGGCTTTGGCCTCTTCCTCTGTTTCACAGATCAGAACGCCCTTTCCCAGAGCAAGTCCGTCTGCTTTAAGGACAATAGGATACTTTGCCGTCTTTAGATAATCAAGAGCTTCGGACGCTGAAGAAACCGTATGGTAACCGGCCGTGGGAATATGGTATTTTTTCATAAGATCCTTGGAAAATGCCTTTGAGCCTTCCAGGATTGCGGCTTTTTTCTCAGGACCGAAAACACGCAGCCCATTTTCCTCAAAGGCATCCACGATTCCCCCGACCAGGGGATCGTCCATTCCGACAATGGTCAGATCAATTTTTTCTTTTTTAGCAAAAGCGACGAGTCTGTCAAACTCCATCGGTTTTATATCAACGCATTCCGCAAATTCCGAAATTCCTGCATTTCCCGGCGCACAGAATATTTTTTCCGCCCGCGGGCTTTTACGGACAGCCCAGGCAATGGCATGTTCCCTGCCGCCGCCACCGATAATCAGTATCCTCATTTTTTTCCTCCGCAAGTATTTATTATCAAAGTGTACGAAATAAACTTCTTCCCAAATTTCAGTATCCGCGGCTTTATCACGATTCCTCAGGAGCCGAGATATGGACGCGGCCGTTTTCTACCTTTACTCTTCCGGCAGCAATAAGATTAACCGCCTCCGGCAGCAGCTTCCACTCGGCCTCCTGCATGATACGTTTCTGAAGGATTTCCGGCGTATCGTCTTCCTCTACACGGACAGCCTTCTGCAGGATAATAGGGCCTGCATCCA
>DCDB01000202.1 GCA_002316215.1 Lachnospiraceae bacterium UBA1066
CGAAGCCGTCCATGACCGGCATATGAAGATCCATGAGAATATCATCATATTCTCCGACCGCTGACTTTTCGAAGGCATCCACGCCTTCCTGTCCGTTCCCGGCGCAATCCACCTGAACGCCCCAGCTTCTGAGCAAAATTCCGACAATTTCCGTATTGAGGACGTTGTCCTCACAAACCAGTATCTTCTTCCCGGCAAGCTTTCCTGAACCTTCGGTTATTCCTGTACCTTCTGCAATCCCTGCACTTTCTTTAATTCCCACGCCTTCGGCGTTCCCTGCACTTTTTGCAGTTCCCGTTCTACCGGCGGTTCCTGTACTTTCTGCGCTTCCTGTGGTTTCTGCGCTTCCTGTGGTTTCTGCGCTTCCTGCAGTTTCTGCGCTGTCTGCAGTTTCTGCGCTTTCTGCGGTGCCCGCTCTTTTTACAGTACTGCGGAACTGACCGCATACCGCTCCGGCCGCACTGCCTTCCTGTTCCGCCTCTTCAATCGGCAGATCCACTGTTATTGTCGTCCCGACGCCCTTGGTGCTATCCACGTAAATCTTTCCGTTCATCACATCAACGATTCTCTTGACGATTGAAAGCCCGAGTCCCGTCCCGACCGTTCCGCTCGATTCGGACGAATGCTCCTGAGTAAACGGCTCAAACATTTTCGGCTGAAAATCCTCGCTTATCCCGATTCCGTTGTCCGCGACGATAAACCGGTACATTCCGACCCGTGTATCGCTTTTATCTTTCCGTCCGTCATCTGCGTCTTCCGCTTTCTCTGCCGCGAAGCAGACCTCGCCGCCCTCGTTGGTGTACTTCACGGAGTTCGTAAGCAGATTGATGAACACTTCCTGAAGCTTCAGCCCGTCGGCCATGACGTACTCCGGCAGCCCTTCGATTTTACTTATAAAATGAATCCCTTTCGCGTCAGCTGCCGCCTGCGTCACCGTCAGGATACCATCCATCAGCTCCTGTGTCCTGCATGGTTTGGGCGAAAGTGCAAACTTTCCGCTGCTGATTCTCGACATTTCCAGAGTATCCCCGATAAGACCGAGCAGCAGATTGCCGGACTGCCGGACTTTCAGAAGATATTCCTGCTTTTTCACCGGATCGTCCGTTTTCAGCGCAAACTCCGTAAAACCGATAATCCCGTTCAGCGGCGTACGCATATCGTGGCTGATGCCGGAAAGAAACACCGACTTCGCCTCGGATGCCTTATTAGCTTCCAGAACAGCCTCCGACAGCTGCCGGTTTTTCATTTCCAGAAGCTTCATATTTTTCTGCCGCATAATCAGATACAGGATGAAACCGGCCGCCGCCATCAGCACAAAAAGAAGTGCGACTGCAGCCCAGATATTCTGGTACAGAAACCTTTTCAGCGGAATCGTGCCGGTATTGATTTTCGTCTGCTGCGTGAGGACTCCGGCGACATAGCCCTGCGTTACGCTGTTCACCGCTTTATTCAAAATGGAAACGAGATAATGGCTGTCCTTATTATTAATCCCGACCGCAAAAGAAACGGTATACTGCGAAAGGAGCGCTGCCGAAAGCCTGCCCTCGTCATCTTCCTCCGTTACTTTCTGCGCCGTATAGGGATAAACATAGCAGGCATCCGCTTTCCCCATAGAAACAGCATCGATACAATCCCGGATTGTCGCATAATGAAGGACACTGGAAACTCCCGACTGGATACCGCTGTCTGCTTCTGAAAGATAATCTCCCGAGACAACTGCAACGGTTTTCGGTTCCGATGAAAGATTCTTTTGAAAAATGCGCGTTAAAGTCGTCTCCATGTAGGGGTCGGTCATTTTAAAACCGTACTTCTCCGCCTGGTCATAATTAAAAAATGCATCCGCCACAATATCATAATCGCCGGCCTTCAGCATCTGATCGTACTCTTCCGTCGTTTTCGGCCTGAGATAAGAAATGGAAATTCCTGCCCGTTTTGCAATCTCGTTCACGATTTCCGGAAACACGCCGGCGGCCTCGCCGTCTTCAAAATAGGAATACGGCTCCCGGTCAGGATCCACAAGGACAGTAAACACGCGGTCTGCAGAAAGGCTTTTTAAGTAGGACTTTTCATTTCCCGAAAGAGAAATATAGTCGCCGCTGTCGTTCTGGTAATATTTATCCCAAAGTTCCGTGCGCCAGTTCGGATTGTCCTTATCCATCAGCGCAATCGCCGCATCCACCTCTTTTTTAAGACCCGTTGAATCCTTATTCATCATGACGAAAAATCCGGCCGTATCGAACGTGTCCAGTATCCATTCATTATCCGTGCGGCGAAGATTCGTTGTTACCGCCGCGTTGATTTCCGCACCGGACCGCAGCGCGGCATTCAAGTCATCCGCATTGGCATAATTCACCTCTTCATAGGAAAAGCCCTTTTCTGCGGCAAATTTCTCAAAGGCCGCATTGATGCTGCTGTCCTTGATCATCCCGATCTTCATGCCATTATAATTCGTATAATCTCCTGCAGAATACGAGGTATCGCCGCTTTTTACCGTAAGGATACCGGAGCTTTTTCCGATATCTTCCTCCGAAAAAAGATATTCACTTTCACGCTCCGGCGTCTTCCGCGCGGATGTCAGGATATCGATTGTTCCGTCAGTAAGCTGCTGCTGCAGCTTCGCCCACCCGATATCATAGCCCACATAATCATACGTCCAGTCCGTATAGCGGGCCATCTCCTGCAGGAAATCATATCCGTAGCCGCTGCGCGACCCTTTCGCATCTTCCATCTGATAGCCGTCAAATGCGTAATAGCCTACCTTTATGACCTGATTTTCCGCACGTGCAGAAACATACGAAAAAGCCACGGTCAAAACGACCGCAGCTGCAATCACCAAAAGTTTTAAAGAGCGATGGCCGGATTCAGTTTTCATATAAATTCCTCTTTGAATATTATATGAAAGATCACTCATAAAATCAAGTTCTCGCTTTAAACAGAATCCGGCACCGCGGGGACATGCTCCGCGGTGCCGAAGTAAAGCCTTAATTCACACACGCAGGGACAGCTCCGCGTGTTTCGAATCTGCAGGAGACTGTCCCCACGTGTTTTTCGAATCTGCAGGGGACTGTCCCCACGTGTTTTTCGAATCTACAGGGACTGTCCCCATGTGTTTTTCGAATCTACAGGGACTGTCCCCATGTGTTTTTCGAATCTACAGGGACTGTCCCCATGTGTTTTTCGAATCAAAAGGAATGTCCCTGCGTGTTTTTCGAATCTACAGGGACTGTCCCCATGTGTTTTTCGAATCAAAAGGAATGTCCCTGCGTGTTTTTTAAATCTAAAGGAACTGTCTCCCCGTGTTTTTTACAGCACATGGATCAGAAAACTTGCGACAATAAGGATCATGGCACCGCCTAAACGTGTGGCCATCTGTGCGAAAGGAATAAGCTCCATGCGGTTAGATGCAGAAAGAACTGCAATGTTGCCCGTGCCGCCCATGGAATCCGTGCAGAGCCCTGCTGTAATAGAAGATTCAATCGGATAGAAACCGACGCATTTTCCAAGGAAGCCGGAAACCAGCGTAACCGTAAGGATGATGGACACGCAGATCAGAAGATATGCCGGGCTGATGGCCGCCGCAAGAACCTTGAGGTCAAGCATGGCAATTCCGATGCCGGCCAGAAGCGCGTGTGTAAAGTTCTTCATCACAAACTGCGACCACTGAACCGCCGCCTCCTCATATTTTTTCGGGATAAAACCGGCAACTTTGAAAATGACAACCAGTATAATCATGAAAGCATAGGCGTGAACGTTCGGAAATACTTTATTTATGAAACTGCCGAGGATGAAGAAGCCAGCCGCCATAATGAATCCCGTTCCGAGGGTAACAAGGTCAAGGTTCGGTTTTTCTGCTTTTTTGCCGCTGCTTTCCTGCACCTTCATAAGTTTCCCGTTTCCGCTCATTGCAGGATGTGAATTTCCGAACTTTGCCAGCATCGCAGCAGTTATAATGGCAAGCACGTTGCCGATGGCTGAAGCAGGAATCATGGAAGAGACGATAG
>DCDB01000232.1 GCA_002316215.1 Lachnospiraceae bacterium UBA1066
GTGACAAAAGAATGATCTGGATCGGTATTGCAGCGGCGCTTTTTGCCATTGATTTTTTTATCAAGCGCCGGGTCGAGTCAAAGCTTGAGCCGAATGCCGAACCGGTGGAAATTCTTGATGGGAAGGCTGTTCTTACGAGAGTCAGCAATAAAGGAACTGCCGGAGGCTTTTTTTCCGACAGGACTGAGCTGATACGTCTGCTTTCGACAGCGGTTTACGGATGCTTTCTTATCCGGTTCCTGATTCTTCTCTTTAAAAAGGGCAGGGGCATGCTCAAGTTTTCCTGTGCACTTGTGGCAGGAGGAGGGCTCAGCAACTTGTATGACCGCTGGGTGAACGGCTCAGTTACAGATTACTTCAGCTTTCGGCCTGAAAAACTGAAAAAACTGGGGAATCTGGTTTTTAACCTGGGGGATATGTTCCTGCTGGCCGGAACGGTTCTTACATTTTTTATTGACCTTTTTTCAAAGAAAAACAAATGACGGAGATGACGCTTGAAGCTGATTAATAATAAATACTATCTTTATGCCACAGGTTTCTTTTCCGGAATGTCAATTATGGCGATTGAAATGGGTGCCAGCCGGCTGCTGACACCCTATTTTTCATCTTCCCAGATTGTCTGGACGGTAATTATCGGTATTATCATGATAGCTATGGCCATCGGCAATGTCTGGGGCGGGCGTTCAGCGGATAAAAATCCTGATCCGAAAAAACTCTATACGCGTCTGCTTATTGCGGCTGTCTGGACTGCGGCAATTCCGTTCGCAGGAAGGTTTGTCATCCTTGGCGTGTCCTATGTTGTGATTCTTGCGGTGAAGAGCAATTACCTGATCTGGGCATCTTTCTTTTCCTGTATCGTGCTTTTTGTATATCCTCTGATCCTTCTCGGCACGGTAACCCCCAGCCTTATAAAATATGCGACAAGGAACCTGACGGAGAACGGTCGGACAGTCGGAACACTGGAAGCCTGCGGGACGGTAGGCAGCATCCTGGGTACGTTTCTTCCTACTTTTGTTACGATCCCGAACCTCGGAACAGCAGCAACTTTTTATATTTTTGCCGCCATTCTGGCCCTTTTGTCCCTGCTTTATTTTATTTCAGCAAAGAAGCATATTGTAAGGGGCGCTGCAGTTACCGGAATCATTATTGTATTGATTTTCGCACCGGTTAATTACAGCTTCGCATTTTGGGAGAACGACCTTGTCTATGAAGGGGAGTCCATCTATAATTACCTTCGTGTCCGCGAGGATTCTGACAAAGTCATCCTTTCCACGAATGTCCTCGAGGGCGTCCAGTCTATTTATATGAAAAGCGGCGGGCTTACGGGCATGTATTATGATTACGCGCTGGCGGCTCCCCTTATGGCCGGTACGGAAAATGCAGACATGTCGCTTCTGGTCCTCGGGATGGGGACGGGAACCTATGCCAAGCAGTGCAGGATTTATTATCCGAACCTGAAGGCGGAGGGCGTGGAAATTGACCAGAAGATCGTTGATCTTTCACGTAAATATTTCGATCTCCCGGAGGATATCCCAGTCACGGTTGGCGATGGCCGCGCATATCTTAGAAATGCGGGAAAATACGACATTATCATGGTGGATGCTTATCAGGACATTACCATTCCTTTCCAGATGTCGACAAAAGAATTTTTTACAATGGTGAAAGAGCATTTGAACGACGGCGGAGTAATGGTCGTCAATATGAATATGAAGACGGCCGAAAAGGGCGGGATTAACGATTATCTTATTGATACGATTTGCTCTGCCTTTCCTAAAGTTGCAACTGTGGATGTCGGTAATAATACGAATCAGGAGCTTTTTGCCGGAGAAAACAGTGATATTTTCAATTCATTTCAACAGAAAACTTCCGCTCTTCAGGCAAAGGATGTCCTCAAATCGCAGATGGAAGAAGTGTCAGAGAACCTTGAGGAAAGAGAAGGCGGGAATCTCATCCTGACGGACGATAAAGCGCCCGTGGAGCTTTTGGGGATGAAAGCTCTCGACAGCCTGATCACCGATACACTTAAGGAATACGGCGGACAGATCAGCATTTTCTGAAGTACTTGATTCTGAAAAAATTTGAACCTGGAAGCACAGTATTTTAAGTATCGGAATCATCGGTTATTTCGTATCTGAACCATTGAAAGTGTAAAATAAAAGAGCCCCGGATCATCGGGACTCTTTTTATGTGCAGGAGAAGGGACTTGAACCCTCAGGATCTTGCGATCACAGGCACCTGAAGCCTGCGCGTCTGCCAATTCCGCCACTCCTGCATGCCGACGCAGCCATTACCGTGTCAACGAAGCCTATTTTACAATGTTTTTGTGCTTTCGTCAACATTTTTCTTGAGGTTGTTGAAGAGATTATATAGCTAAAATTACGTCAGATCCGTTTATCCATTGTATTGGCAGGAAAGCAGCCGCAGGTCCCTGTTATAACTGTGTTTCATGCATATCTTGCAAAAGATAAAATCATAGTGTATAATTTTCAAAGTTTAAAGAAAGAGCAGGTGTTAAATGAAAGCATCCCTTATCCTGGAAGACGGTACGGTTTTTACGGGAACAAGCATCGGCTCAACCCGTACGGTTATCAGTGAAATCGTTTTTAATACTTCTATGACCGGTTATCTGGAGGTGCTGACGGATCCTTCCTATGCAGGACAGGCCGTCTGCATGACTTATCCGCTGATCGGCAATTACGGCATTTGCCGTGAAGACATGGAATCCGGCCGGCCCTGGCCGGACGGCTACATCGTCCATGAATTATCAAGACTTCCCAGCAACTTCCGTTCGGAAGATACAATCCAGAATTTTCTGAAAAAAAATGATATACCGGGAATTGCCGGTATTGATACGCGTTCCCTGACAAGGATTCTCCGGGAAAAAGGAACGATGAACGGAATGATTACCACAGACGGCAGTTCTGTCGTCGGCGAAGTAATTGAAAGGCTTAAGGCTTATAAGACCGGAAAAGTCGTTGAGAAAGTGACCTGCAGGGAGAAGACCCGCCTTTTGGGAACAGGGCCGAGGATTGCACTTTTGGATTTCGGCGCCAAAAAGGATATTGCCCTGAACCTTAATAAGAGGGGAATGGATGTTACGGTTTATCCCGCGCTCACGGAAGCACAGGAGATTCTGGACGGACAGCCGGACGGCATCATGCTTTCAAACGGCCCGGGAGATCCGAAGGAATGCGAAAGCATCATCAGGGAAATCCGGAAGCTGTACGATACGGATATCCCGATTTTTGCCATCTGTCTCGGACATCAGCTGATGGCTCTGGCTACCGGGGCTGATACCCATAAAATGAAGTACGGCCATCGCGGAGGCAATCATCCCGTCCGGGATCTTATGGGTGACGGCCGTGTCTATATCACATCCCAGAACCACGGCTATGTCGTAGACGTGGATTCTGTCGATAAAAGTGTTGCCGTTCCGGCTTTCGAAAATGTAAATGACGGGACAAACGAGGGCCTTACTTATATCGGAAAGAACATTTTTACGGTGCAGTTTCATCCGGAAGCCTGCCCCGGCCCTCATGATTCCAATTTCCTTTTTGACCGCTTCCTTGCGATGGTGAAAGGAGCGAAAAATGCCTAAGAACAATAATATTAAAAAGGTGCTCGTCCTGGGTTCCGGACCGATTGTTATCGGCCAGGCAGCTGAATTTGATTATGCCGGGACACAGGCCTGCCGTTCTCTGCATGAGGAAGGCGTGGAAGTCGTACTTCTGAACAGCAATCCTGCAACGATCATGACCGACAAAGATATTGCGGATGAAGTCTATATAGAACCGCTGACGGCGGAGGTCGTAAAACAGATTGTTGAGAAAGAGCATCCGGATTCGATCCTTCCGACGCTGGGAGGACAGGCCGGGCTAAATCTTGCCATGGAAATGGCGGATGCCGGATACTTTGAAGAACATCCGGAAGTGAAGTTGATCGGCACGACGCCCCTTACGATCAAGAAGGCGGAAGACCGTCAGGAATTTAAGAATACCATGGAAAAAATCGGTGAGCCGATTGCCGCCAGTACCGTGGTACATGCGATCGAAGAAGGAGTTTCATTTGCCAAAGAAATCGGCTATCCGGTCGTGCTGCGGCCGGCCTATACCTTAGGCGGCTCCGGCGGCGGTATCGCCAAAGATGAGCAGGAGCTTCGGGAGATCCTGGCGAACGGCCTGCGTCTTTCCAGAGTCGGCGAGGTTTTGGTAGAACGCTGCATTGCCGGCTGGAAAGAAATTGAATATGAAGTCATGCGGGATGCAAAAGGAAATTGCATTACCGTCTGCAATATGGAAAATATCGACCCTGTCGGTGTCCATACGGGCGATTCTATCGTCGTTGCGCCTTCGCAGACACTCGGCGACAGGGAGTATCAGATGCTGAGGTCTTCGGCTCTGAATATTATTGACGAGCTGGAGATAACCGGCGGCTGCAACGTACAGTATGCACTGAATCCCGATTCTTTTGAGTACTGTGTTATTGAGGTCAATCCGCGTGTCAGCCGGAGTTCTGCTTTGGCATCCAAGGCGACTGGCTATCCGATTGCCAAGGTTTCCGCCAAGCTGGCCCTGGGATACACACTCGATGAGATTCCGAATGCGATCACAAAGAAAACATATGCGTCGTTTGAACCGATGCTGGATTACTGCGTCGTAAAGATTCCCAGGCTTCCATTCGATAAGTTCATCAGCGCCAAACGGACGCTGACGACCCAGATGAAGGCGACCGGGGAAGTGATGTCAATCTGCACGAACTTTGAAGGCGCGCTCATGAAGGCCATCCGCTCCCTTGAGCAGCACGTCGACAGCCTCATGTCTTATGATTTTACAAAGATGTCGAATGAAGAGTTTCTTGAGGAACTCGGCACTGTTGATGATATGCGGATCTGGAGGATTGCGGAGGCAATCCGCCGTCATATTCCGTATGAGGAAATCCATGCCTTAACCAGGATTGATGTATGGTTTATCGATAAGATCGCCGTTCTCGTCGGTATGGAGTATTCCCTTATGACGCAGCATCTGACGGTATCGCTTTTAAAAGAGGCGAAAAGGCTTGAATTTCCGGATTCCACGATTGCAGCTCTGACAGGCAGGACGGAAAATGAAATTCGTGAAATGAGGCGCAGCAGCAATATAACGGCAGCTTTTAAAATGGTGGATACCTGTGCGGCTGAGTTTGCGGCCAGCACGCCTTACTATTATTCTGTCTATGACGGTGAAAATGAGGCTGTTTCCGCCAAAGGCCGTAAGAAGGTTCTCGTCCTGGGCTCAGGCCCCATAAGGATCGGGCAGGGTATCGAATTCGATTTTTGCTCGGTACATTGTACGTGGGCATTTTCCCGTGAGGGCTGGGAAACAGTTATTATAAATAATAATCCGGAAACCGTAAGCACGGATTTTGATATTGCAGATAAGCTGTATTTCGAACCGCTGACTCCGGAAGATGTTGAGAATGTCGTCAATATCGAAAAGCCGGACGGTGCAGTGGTTCAGTTCGGCGGACAGACAGCGATTAAGCTGACGCAGGCGCTTATGGATATGGGCGTGCCGATTCTCGGGACATCGGCAAAAGATGTCGATGCGGCCGAGGACAGGGAGCTTTTCGATGAAGTCCTTCAGAAATGCGGAATATCGCGTCCCCGGGGGGAAACCGTTTATACAGCCGAAGAGGCAAAGGCAGTCGGGCACAGGCTCGGGTATCCTGTTCTTGTCCGCCCGTCTTATGTCCTTGGCGGCCAGGGCATGCGGATTGCCATAAGCGATGAGGACGTTGAGGAATATATCGGGATTATAAACAGGATTGCCCAGGATCATCCGATCCTGGTCGATAAATATATGCTGGGTAAAGAAGTAGAAGTTGACGCCGTCTGCGACGGTACGGATATACTGATCCCGGGTATTATGGAGCATGTCGAGCGTGCAGGAATCCATTCCGGCGATTCGATTTCGGTCTATCCGGCCCAGAGCCTTTCTGTGACTGCTAAGAATAAAATCGTTGAATATACGGAGAAGCTTGCGCGGGCCCTCCATGTCATCGGGATGATTAACATACAGTTTATCGACCAGAATGACGACATTTATGTTATTGAGGTGAATCCGCGATCTTCAAGAACCGTACCTTATATCAGCAAGGTAACGGGAATCCCGATTGTACCGCTTGCAGCTCAGGTTATTCTCGGACATAAGCTGAAGGATCTCGGCTATCAGCCGGGAATTCAAAAGGAAGCGGAGAACATCGCCGTGAAGATGCCGGTATTCTCCTTTGAAAAAATACGCGGAGCGGATATCAGCTTAGGACCGGAAATGAAATCTACCGGCGAAGTGCTTGGTATAGCGAAGACTTTTAATGAGGCACTTTTCAAGGCGTTTTTGGGTGCCGGTATCAGCCTTCCGAAATACAGGAACATGATTATTACTGTCAGGGATGAGGATAAAGAGGCGATTGTGCCTATTGCAGCGCGTTTTGAACGGCTTGGTTATCGCATTTACTCTACTTTAGGCACGGCAAATTACCTGAATGAGCACGGTGTCCATGCCGTTAGAACAAATAAACTGGAGCAGCCTCACCCGAATCTCATGGATCTGATCCTTGGACACAAGCTTGACCTCGTCATTGACCTTCCGCCTCACGGAGTCGAGCATCAAAAAGACGGTTTCGTCATAAGGCGGAATGCCATAGAGACCGGCGTCAATGTACTGACGGCTATTGATACGGCGGAAGCGCTTGCGACTTCCCTGGAAAATACGGATAAGAACAAACTGACCCTGGTCAATATTGCGGAGATTGGAAATGTTGGAAATAATTAAGGTAATTATCATTGGTATCATCGAAGGCATCACAGAATGGCTTCCTATCAGCTCAACCGGACATATGATTCTGGCGGAGCAGTTCCTGAAGCTCAACGTGCGGCAGGAATTCTGGGAAATGTTTCTGGTCGTTATCCAGTTCGGCGCCATCATGGCGGTTATCGTTCTGTATTTTCCGAGACTCTGGCCGTTCCACCGGGTTGACAGCCGTGAAAGCGGGGCCTATAAGGTTATCAGCAGGAAAAAACTGGATATGTGGCTGAAAATACTGGTATCCTGTCTGCCGGCCGTCATCCTCGGACTTCCTCTTGACAACTGGCTTCAGGAGCATTTTTACAACTACCTTACAGTGGCAGTAATGCTTATTGCTTACGGCATTTTCTTTATTCTCGTCGAAAACAGGAACAGGCGCCTGACGCCTACCATGCGGGCCATCCGGCAGATTGACTGGAAGACGGCTCTTTTGATCGGATGTTTCCAGGTGCTGGCTCTTATCCCGGGTACTTCCAGGTCGGGAGCGACCATTCTTGGAGGAATTGTTTTAGGGATGACGCGGAAAACGGCTTCTGAATATACTTTCTTTCTTGCTGTTCCGGTGATGCTTGGCGCGAGCCTTCTTAAGCTTTTTAAGTTCGGTTTTCATTTTCAGGGAATGGAAGCGGCCTATCTGATTATCGGTATGGTTGTGGCGTTTTTTGTTTCGATATTTGCGATTAAATTCCTGATGAAATATATACGGAACCATGACTTCAAGGCATTCGGCTGGTACAGGATTATCCTCGGTGCAATTGTTATCCTGTACTTTGTTATTACATCTGCTGTTGCATAAAAGCGGAGGAAAAAATGGAAAAGAAAAAGACGGTTGTTGTGGCACTGGGACACAGGGCGCTGGGTAATACGCTTCCTGAACAAAAAATTGCAACGCGCGAAGCGGCGAAAGCAATAGCAGATCTTGTTGAGACGGGTGCGAATGTCGTTGTTTCACACGGTAATTCGCCCCAGGTCGGGATGATCCATATGGCAATGAGCGAATTTGCAAAAAACCATCCGGGCTATACTTCCTGCCCGATGTCCGTCTGCTCCGCAATGAGCCAGGGATATATCGGGTATGATCTGCAGAATTCGATCCGGGCCGAGTTCATGACCCGCGGCATTTACAAACCGGTTTCTACGGTGCTTACGCAAGTGCTGGTGGATCCTTATGACGAGGCGTTTTATGAGCCGGCGAAAGTGATCGGCCGGGTTCTTACCGAGGATGAAGCGAGGGAAGAGGAGAAAAAAGGCAACTTTGTAGCTAAGACTCCGGAAGGCTTAAGAAGAATCGTGGCTTCGCCGAAGCCTCAGCAGATCATAGAACTGGATACCATAAAGGCGCTTCTTAAAGACGATGAGGTCGTCATATGCTGCGGCGGAGGCGGCATCCCGGTCATGGAGCAGGGCGTTGACTTAAGAGGAGCATCCGCCGTCATAGAAAAAGACCTTGTCTGCGGGCTTCTTGCCATGGAATTAAGCGCGGATGTCCTCATGATTCTGACCTCTGTCGATGCCGTTGCCTTGAATTTCAAGAAGGACAATGAAAAAATCCTCAGCCGGATCAGTGTCCGGCAGGCACGCAGCTATTGCGAGGAAAATCAGTTCGAAAGAGGCTCCATGCTTCCGAAATTTGAAGCGGCAATAAATTTTGTTGAAATGGGCGGGGGAAAGAAGGCGGTCATCACTTCTATTCCGAGGGCCAAGGCTGCTTATATGGAAAAAGCCGGAACCGTCATCGTCGATGAGATTTGAAAAGCCGGAAAACAGCCATAGGCATTTTACCGCAAATTCCCAAAAACACGCGATAGAGCATTTTATTTGAGGCTTCATAAGACCTCAGAAAATGTTTATCGCGTGTTTTTTTACCCTTTGATCAGGAATGAACAAAACTTGTTTTTGGGGATGGCTTTTTTTGAACATTATGCAGAACGTTAAATAGCTGAGATTCCTGAATCTCTTATTGACAGAAAAGTTAAGGAAGAATATAATGCATATCAGATGAACAAGTGCTCATGTGTTCAAAATGTAAAATGATTTCAGGAGCGTACGATGGAAAAAGAAAATAAGCTGCATCTCATCCGGATCATTGTTTCAGCCGTACTTCTTATTGCGGCCTTTTTGGTTGACAGGGCGGTTCCCCTCCCTATGTGGGGAAAACTTCTTCTGTATCTTGTCCCGTATCTTGCGGCGGGCTATGATATTCTTTTGGAAGCAGCAGAAAATATAGCCAGGGGAGAGGTCTTTGATGAAGATTTCCTGATGTGCGTGGCGACCATCGGGGCTTTAAGCATAGGCTTTCTGCCGAATACAAAGCCGGAATTTGCGGAGGCTGTCTTCGTGATGCTCTTTTTCCAGGTCGGGGAATTATTCGAGGATATCGCAGAAGGAAACAGCAGGAAGTCTATTTCTGATCTGATGGACATTCGTCCGGACAGTGCAAATGTGGAACGGAACGGTAAGGTAGAGACAGTGCCGCCCGATACGGTTTCAGCAGGTGAAACAATCGTTGTCCGTCCGGGAGAAAAGGTTCCGATGGACGGCCTGATTCTGGAAGGTGCTTCCAGCCTTAATACGGTTGCGCTTACCGGAGAAAGCGCGCCGCGTGAAGTCTCTTCGGGTGATGCCGTGATTTCGGGCTGCGTTAATCTGTCGGGTGTCCTCAGGGTGAAAGTGACGAAAGCCTTCGGGGAATCGACCGCTTCAAAAATACTGGAATTAGTTGAAAAGTCAGGAGAGAATAAATCTAAAAGCGAGAACTTTATTACAAAGTTTGCAAGATATTATACGCCTGCCGTTGTTTTTCTTGCGATCTTTCTTTCTCTGGTTCCGCCGCTTTTAACGGGTGATTTTATTGCTGCCTTTCCTTCCTGGCTGAACCGTGCATTGACATTTCTGGTGGTTTCATGTCCGTGTGCGCTGGTCATTTCCGTGCCGCTTACATTTTTCGGAGGAATCGGCTGTGCTTCAAAGAAAGGAATTCTTGTCAAAGGCTCTAATTACATGGAAGCGCTTTCGAAAGCCGGTATTGTCGTATTTGATAAGACGGGAACCCTGACAAAAGGAGTATTCAAGGTAGCGGCGGTTCATCCGGATGACTGTGATGAGAATACCCTTCTGCATTATGCTGCCCATGTGGAGCGCTTTTCAACCCATCCGATTGCCATTTCCCTGCGTCAGGCCTATGCCCATGAAGCGGATGACTGCGAGATAAAGGATGTTGAAGAAATTGCCGGACGGGGAGTCTGCGCGAATGTGAATGGAAAACGCGTCTGCGTCGGGAACTCAAAAATGATGGAAGATGAAGGAGCAAAATGGCATCCATGCCATGAGATCGGTACAATTATTCATGTATCCATTGACGGCGTGTATGCCGGGCATATCGTTATCTCCGATCTTGTGAAGAGCGATTCCAAAGCAGCCATTGAGATGCTGAAGGCGGAGGGCGTTAAGAAAACGGTTATGCTGACCGGAGACCGGGAAGAAGTCGGAAAGTCTGTAGCCGCGTCGCTTGGGCTGGATGAATATCACGCCGAGCTCCTTCCGGCGGACAAGGTCGCACTCGTTGAAAAGCTGCTTCAGGAAAAAGAGGCGAAGCAGACACTTGCTTTTGTCGGAGATGGCATAAATGATGCACCGGTACTGGCACGGTCGGATGTGGGGATTGCCATGGGAGCAATGGGCTCGGATGCGGCCATTGAGGCGGCCGATGTTGTGCTCATGGATGATAAGCCTTCAAAAATTGCGGCAGCCGTGAAGATAGCCCGCAGGACGCTTTTTATTGCTAAAGAAAACATTGTCTTTGCATTGCTTGTCAAAGCTGCAGTCCTTGTTCTTGCGGCTTTCGGAATGGCTGAAATGTGGCTGGCAGTATTTGCTGATGTCGGTGTAACGGTCATCGCTGTCCTGAATGCAATGCGGGCTCTGAAAATGAAAACCGAAGCGGGAAGCCCCGCATAATCCCGGAAAAAAAGACATAGAAAAAGAGGCCTATCGGAAGGGCCTCTTTTTCTTCTTTAATGAGGGGGGAGATAGTGAGTGGTTGTCAACTATCTGAATACAAATATACAGGATAATTGTGTAGATAATATGTCTGCATCGGGAAGAAAAAATAAAATTTATAAACAAAATCTAAAAGAAATATCGGAGTTATTATAAAAAAGCTTCACCTAACCAGTACAAAAACCACCGTACTTTGATGTCAAAAGCTGTGGTTCCTTTGACACAAAAGTTTGACGGATACACACATATGGTATAAAATAGAAGACTATGGAATTGTTGCGGTTCCGGCAGGAGAATGCGGGATGCGAAATGCCATCATCACTTTAATTTTACAGCGGCAGCCTTCAGGGAGGTAATCATGAAGATCAGTCTTTTAATTGAGAAGACAGACTGTGTCGTAAAAAGCGGCAGCAAAGACAAAGATATCAGCGGCATTGTTTATGACTCGAGACAGGCCGGTCCCGGAAACCTCTTTGTCTGTATCGTCGGGGCGAAGAGCGACGGGCACAGATACATAAGTGACGTTCTGAAAAAGGGAGTGTCGGCTCTTCTTATAGAAAAAGGGCATGCACTTCCGGAAAATGCGGCGATTTCCGAAGATACCGTTATTCTCGAATCCCAGGATACGAGAAAGGCTTTGGCACTTCTGGCCGCAGCGTGGTTCGGCTATCCGTCTGAGCATATGCCGGTTATCGGAATTACCGGAACAAAGGGAAAGACGACCTCTACTTATATGGTAAAATCCATCCTGGAAAATGCCGGATATAAAGTCGGGCTTATTGGAACGATCGAATCCATTATGGGAGATAAAAAAATTGCCTCCGAACGGACGACGCCGGAGTCCTATGTTGTCCAGGAATATCTGCATGACATGATCGCCTGCGGCTGCGACTGCGCCGTGATGGAGGTCTCATCGCAGGCTTTGAAGCTGGACCGCACAGCCGGGATCCGGTTTGAAATCGGTGTCTTTACGAATATTTCACCGGATCATATCGGAAAGGACGAACATAAGGATTTTGCCGAATATATGGCCTGCAAGGGGATGCTCTTCCGCCAGTGCCGCATCGGCATCGTCAATGCAGATGACCGGAATACCGAGAAAGTCATCGAAGGCCATACATGCAGCATTGAAACCTATGGTATCGATAATGCGGAGGCGGATCTTAGGGCTGTCGGTATTGAACATATCCATAAGCCGGGATATCTTGGCGTTAATTTTAAAGTGGCAGGAAAGATGGATTTTCCTGTAGAGCTGGATATTCCCGGTAAGTTTTCGGTATATAATGCCCTTGCAGCCATTTCCATCTGCAGGCATTTTAAAATCAGCATCCCGGATATTCAGAAAGCTTTAAAAGAAGCCCAGGTCAAAGGGCGCGTGGAAATGGTGCATGTGTCCGACGATTTTACTCTGATGATTGATTATGCACACAATGCGATGGCTCTGGAAAGTCTTTTGTCAACACTTAAGGATTATCGTCCCAAGAGGCTTGTATGCGTCTTCGGCTGCGGCGGAAACCGGGACAGGAACAGAAGGTTCGAAATGGGGGAAACGTCCGGACGCATGGCGGATTTTACGGTCATTACTTCGGATAATCCCAGGGATGAGGAGCCGCAGGCGATTATCGACGATATTGTGACGGGCATAAATAAGACAGACGGGAAATATATAGAAATTCCTGACCGCAAAGAAGCCATCGCCTATGCCATCCATAACGGGCAGCCGGGGGATATTATTGTCCTGGCAGGAAAAGGACATGAGGATTACCAGGAGATTAAGGGCGTGAAACATCCTATGGATGAACGTAAGATCATAAAGGAAATACTGCATGACGACTCTTTACGCTGATGTCATTGTCGACATTTCACGGGAGGCTCTCGACCGGCCTTTCAGCTATATCGTTCCGGAAGAGTTAAGGGAACGGATTGCGCCGGGCTCCGTTGTACGCGTGCCTTTCGGAAAGGGAGGACGGCTGATCCGGGGTTTTGTCATCCGTTTAAGCGGAAACTGCGGCTATGAACCTGAGAAAATGAAGGAAATAGCCGAGGCCGTAACGGATGATGAAACATCGGAAGGAAAGCTGATTGCGCTTGCGTCATGGATGAGCCGTACCTATGGCGGAGCCGAAGTGCTGGCGCTTAAGACGGTTCTGCCGGCCAAAAAGAAAATTGGCGGGCACTATGTGCGCAGGGTGAGTCTTACTGACACGGGGCGCGCCAGAGAATACCTCCGGGGACTAAGTCCACGGTATACCGGCCGGATCCGCGTTATAGAAATCCTCCTGAAAGCCGGGATGCTCCCCGTACCGGAACTTCTTGAGAAAGCGCAGGTGTCCGTTTCCGTAGTCAGAAGTCTTGAAAAAGACGGAATTATCTGTATTCTTGAGACAGAAGAGTACAGGAAGGTCGTTCATGAGGCGGAAATGCTCCCGGCGGATCAGCTTACGGAGGAGCAGGAGAAAGCCGTATCTTATATTAAAGCGGAATGGAAAGGCAGTAACCGTCCTTTTCTGCTTACAGGAGTTACCGGAAGCGGAAAAACTCTGGTTTATATGGAGATGATTGCCGAAATCCTTGAGGAAGGGAGACAGGCAATTGTCCTGATACCGGAGATCGCGCTGACACGGCAGACGGTACTCCGTTTTGTAAGGCGCTTTGGTGAGAGTGTTTCTTTCCTGAACTCGCGCCTGTCAGCAGGTGAAAAATATGATCAGATGAAAGCGGCAAAGAGGGGCGATGTTTCGATTATGGTCGGTCCGCGCTCCGCGCTTTTTACTCCTTTTCCGAAGCTTGGGCTTATCATCATAGATGAAGAACAGGAAGAAACGTACCATTCGGAAACAGCGCCGAGGTATCATGCAAGGGACACAGCGATTGAACGTGCTGCTCTTGAGAATGCCCATGTCATCATGGGTTCCGCCACACCGTCCATGCGCTCTTCCTTTTGCGTAAGAAACGGAACCTATGCCGGAACATTTCTTAAGAACCGGTACGGAAATGCTGTCCTGCCGGAAACGCAGATTGTGGATATGCGAAAGGAAATGGAAAGCGGCAGCCGCTCAATTTTTTCCGGTGTCCTTTTGTCAGAAATGCGTGCCTGTCTTGAAAGAAAAGAGCAGATCATGCTTTTTCTGAACCGACGGGGGTATGCCGGCTATGTGGCGTGCAGATCCTGCGGATTTGTTGTAAAATGTCCGCATTGCGATGTGTCTTTGACGCAGCATATAAACGGCAGGCTGATATGTCATTACTGCGGTTTTGAAATGCCTGAATTGAAGGAATGCCCGGAGTGCGGTTCGAAATATATCGGCGGCTTTTCTGTCGGGACAGAGCAGGTTGAAGAAAGCGTCCGAAGGGAGTTCCCTGAAGCCCGCGTCCTGCGCATGGATATGGATACTACAAGGGGTAAAGAGGGGCACAGTTCCATCCTGAAAGCTTTCGATGAGGGCCGGGCGGATATTCTGGTCGGAACGCAGATGATCGTCAAAGGACATGATTTTCCGTCTGTGACGCTGGTGGGCGTCCTGATGGCGGATCTTTCTCTTAACGAATCCGATTACAGATCAGCGGAACATACCTTTCAGCTGATTACGCAGGCCGTCGGCCGGGCCGGCAGGGGTAAGAAGAAGGGAAAGGCTGTTATACAGACTTATCATCCTGAGCATTATGCCGTGCAATGTGCATCCGCACAGGATTATGAAGGCTTTTATAAAGAAGAAATTGCTTTCAGGACAATTATGGATTATCCTCCGGTGGGAACCCTGCTGGCGGTCCTCGGAAGCTCGACGGACGAACGGCTTCTTACAACAGGGATGATGTATATCCGCAAGTACATCGACCGCCTTGATCCGAAAAAGACGCTCTATGCCATCGGTCCCGCGCCTCAGGCGGTCGGGAAAATCAAAGATCATTTCCGTGAAGCCATTTATCTAAGAAGCGATGATCCGGAAAAATTGATACGCGCGCGGAAATTTATCGAGGAGTATTTGAAAATCAATAAGGGATTTGCAAAAATAAATATCCAGTTTGATTTTAACGTATAAAGGAGTATTTGCCATGGCGACAAGAACGGTAAGGACTGTAGGGGATAAGGTATTGCTGAAAAAATGCAGGGAAGTAACGGAAATGACACCCCGCATCAGCGAACTGATCGATGATATGTTTGATACAATGTACGAACACTACGGGGTGGGGCTTGCTGCGCCGCAGGTAGGCGTGCTGAAACGGATTATTGTCGTCGATGTCGGTGATGATCCGCATGTTCTCATTAATCCGCGGATTATTGAAGCGGACGGATCCCAGACGGGAGATGAGGGCTGTCTTTCTCTCCCCGGAAAATTCGGAACCGTTACCCGGCCGATGCACGTAAAGGTAGAAGGGCTTGACCGTGATATGAAACCGGTCTTACTTGAAGGAGAAGGCCTTCTTGCCAGGGATTTCTGCCACGAGATTGATCATTTGGACGGTAAGATTTATACTTCGCTCGTTGAAGGCGGACTCCGGGATGCATCTGTTGAAAACATGCAGGATGATGAAGACGCGGCGGAAACTGTTCCGGACGGAGAACACGGAAAGAATACGGACGGATCTGCGGATCCTGCGTCGGCAGATAACGGGAAAAATGCGGATGGAGGAAATGAATGAATATTGTTTTTATGGGAACGCCGGATTTTGCCGCCGGTGTCCTTAAGGCGATCTTAAAGGCAGGCTATACGGTAACGGGTGCTGTTACACAGCCGGATAAGCGGCAGGGCAGGAAGATGGAAATAACTCCGTGTGCCGTAAAGCAGTGTGCTGTTTCAGCCGGAATCCGTGTTTTTCAGCCGGAAAAACTGAAGACTCCCGGGGCAGCGGATGAAATAAGAAAGATGCAGCCGGATGTCATTGTGGTAGCGGCTTTCGGTCAGATTGTTCCTGAAGAAATCCTGAATATACCGCGTCTTGGCTGCATCAATGTTCATGCATCGCTTCTCCCATCCTACAGAGGAGCAGCCCCTATCCAGCATGTCATCCTTGACGGCCTTGAAGAAACAGGCGTTACCATCATGCGGATGAACAAAGGCCTTGACACGGGTGACATTGTCGCACAGGCTAAAATAGCTGTTTCGGCAGATGAAACAGGAGGAAGCCTTTTTGAGAAGCTTTCGTCACTGGGATCCCGGCTTCTTGCTGAGACACTTCCGGAAATCGAAAACGGAACGGCTGTTTATACACCGCAGCCTAAAGAAAGCCCGACACCTTATGCCCGGATGATCAGTAAGGAAATGGGGAAAATCGACTGGCATGAAGATGCTGCTTCCATTGAGCGGAAAATTCGTGCTTTTTCACCGTGGCCAAGCGCATTTACTTCCCTTGACGGTCATACGCTTAAAATCTGGAAAGGGCATGTCGAAAAGCCGGAGCTTACCGGAGAAGCCGGGAAAATCGTGCGGCAGGATGCCAGAGGCATTTACATAGAAACCGGAAAAGGTATCCTTTTTCCTGAGATTGTACAGCTGGAAGGAAAAAAGAAAATGCCTGTTACGGAATTTTTAAGAGGCTATGTCATCCGCAATAATGTTTTAGGCTGATGCTTTAATTTGTTTTTTTAAGAACCGGAACTACGAGGAAAAGAAGATGGTATTTTCGTATTTTTTAATGGCGGCTGCTTATTACGGCAGTTCCTATGGTACAAGAGGAATCTTTTCATATTTTGACTGGACATGGATCCTGATTCTGGCAGGCCTTGCTCTGTCTCTTCTTGCGTCAGCTTTTATGAAATCCGCCGTAGCGCGCTACAGCAATGTGACGGCTGCGTCCGGGCTTACGGGAAAAGATACAGCATGCATCATACTGCGGGCTGCCAATGTCCGCGATGTGGGTATCGGCAGTGTTCAGGGAAAACTTACGGATCATTATGACCCTTCGTCAAAGACAGTGGGACTTGCAGAAGAAAGCTACGGACGGACATCGCTTGCAGCGGTTGGAATTGCAGCGCATGAATGCGGGCATGCCATCCAGGATGCGGAAAGTTATACACCTCTTAAGGTTCGGTCGGCGATTGTACCGGCAGTTAATATCGGGTCTCAGCTTTCCTGGCCGATTTTTATTGTCGGGCTGATTTTTTCTTTCCGGCCGCTTCTGACAGCCGGTATTATTCTCTATTCTCTTGCGGTTTTATTCCAGCTTGTAACTCTTCCTGTGGAAATAAATGCTTCTTCACGCGGCCTTAAAATGCTGCGCTCAACAGGAATCCTGCGGAACGAAGAAATTTCGGGTGCAAGAAAAGTCCTGACGGCTGCAGCTATGACATATGTGGCGGCATTAGCCTCGTCAGCCCTTCAGCTTATCCGAATGCTGATTTTAGCGGGAGGAAACAGACGTGACTAATGAGAATACAAGAGAGATCATTCTGGATATACTGCTTTCGATTTTTAAGGACGGCGTTTACAGCCATACAGCTATCCATGGTGCTCTTGAGAAGTATCAGTACCTGTCCAAGCGCGACAGGGCATTTATCACAAAAGTATGTGAAGGAACAGTCGAACGGCTTCTCGAACTGGATTATATAGTAGATCACTTCTCATCGGTTCCTGTCACGAAGATGAAGCCTGTTATCCAGAATATTTTAAGAAGCGCGGTTTATCAGATCCGTTTTATGGGCGGCGTTCCGGATGCTTCCGCGGTTGATGAGGCGGTAAAGCTTGCCCAGGCAAAGGGGTTTTATAATTTAAAAGGGTTTGTTAACGGCGTCCTTCGCAGTGTCGTCCGCAGCGGCGATACTGTTGAATACCCCAATCCTAAGACGGATCCGGTGGGATACCTGTCTATTGTCTATTCGACACCATCCTGGCTTGTAAACTACTGGTTTGATGAATTCGGGGAAGATGTTACTGCCGTGATGCTGAAGAGTTTTATGACAGAACGGCCTACCACGGTGCGGTTTAAGACAAGCCGTATAACGAAAAGAGAAATCCTTACCAGCCTGCGGGATCAGGGAGTGGAAGTCCGGCATGCCTCTTATCTTCCCTATGCTTATAATATTTCCGGTTATAATTATCTGCCTGCCCTGACTGCCTTTATGAAGGGGTGGATTTTTCCTCAGGATGTCAGTTCCATGCTGGTTGCAGAGATTGCTTCTCCCAAACCGGGTGACTATGTTATTGATCTCTGCGCTGCGCCAGGCGGGAAAAGCCTTCATGTCGCCGATAAAATGGACGGCTTCGGCATGGTTGAGGCGAGGGATCTATCTTCGGACAAGATGGAGCTTATTTCTGAGAATATCAGGCGCGCTGACCTGATTAATGTGAAACCGGTTATGATGGACGCGCTTGTCTTTGATGCGGCATCTGAGGGTCGCGCCGATATCGTCCTCTGTGACCTGCCCTGTTCGGGGCTGGGTGTCATAAGCCGGAAATCGGATATAAAATACCGTGTTACCCAGACGAATATTTCCGAACTGGTTGAACTTCAAAGAAGGATGCTCCACAATGCGGCAGCCTATGTGCGACCGGGCGGTATTCTCATTTACAGCACCTGCACTGTCGGACATGCGGAAAACCAGGACAATGTCCGCTGGTTTACCGAAAACTATCCTTTTACGACAGAAAGCCTGAACCCATATCTTCCTCGTGAACTCTGGCGCCTTACCACCATAGAAGGATATCTTCAGATGATGCCGGGCATCCATGACGCAGACGGATTTTTTATCGCACGCATGCGCAGAAAGAGGGACTGATGGATCTGACGCAGATGACGCTTCCCGAACTCAGGGAATATCTGGTCTCAGCGGGCGAAAAGCCCTTTCGTGCAGGACAGATCTATGAGTGGCTGAACATAAAAAATGCTTTTTCGTACGATGAAATGACAAACCTTCCGAAACCGCTGAGGGAACGGCTCGGTCGGGAAGCGCCTCTTAAGGCTCCGGAAAAGCTGACCGTCCAGGTGTCCGGGATCGACGGGACGCGAAAGTATCTCTTCGGGCTTTATGACGGCAGTACTGTGGAAAGCGTCCTTATGAAGTACCGGTATGGAAATTCTGTCTGTATATCTTCTCAGGTGGGCTGCCGGATGGGCTGCCGTTTCTGTGCTTCAACACTTCTCGGGCTTACGAGAAATCTGACGGCGGGAGAGATGCTGGGGCAGATTTATGCCATTGAACGTGATATTTCTGAGAGAGTATCCAACGTTGTCGTTATGGGAACGGGAGAGCCGCTGGACAATTATGATCATCTGGTGCGTTTTCTTCGGATGATTTCCGATGCTGACGGACATAATATCAGTGAAAGAAACCTTACAGTTTCAACCTGCGGTCTTGTGCCCGGCATCCTGAAGCTGAAAGATGAAAAGCTGGCAATCAGCCTTGCACTTTCCCTGCATGCCCCGACCGATGCGCTGCGCAGGCAGCTCATGCCGGTTGCAGCCGGATATCCCCTCGAAGAAATAATGTCCGCGATGAAGGAATATTATGAGGTGAACAGGAGAAGGCTGACTTTTGAATACAGCCTTATGAGGGGAATTAACGATTCCGATGCCTGTGCAGAAGAACTCGGACGGCTGGTCCGCGGAATGAACTGTCTGGTAAATCTTATTCCGGTGAATCCCGTAAAGGAAACGGATTTTAGGGCGCCATCCGGAGCGGCAATTGCGGCCTTTAAGAAAAAACTTGAAAAATACGGAATAAATGTTACTATTAGAAGAGAAATGGGCCGGGATATCGACGGCGCATGCGGGCAATTAAGGAAAAGATACGCAGAAACGGAACATATATGAAATCATATTCAGCAACAGATGTGGGACAGAAAAGAAAAATAAATCAGGACAGCATTTTTGCATCGGAACAGCCGGTCGGAAATCTGCCGAACCTTTTTATTGTCGCGGATGGCATGGGAGGACATAACGCGGGAGATTTTGCTTCCCGTTATGCCGTGAGCACAGTCAGGGATTCTATTCTGCACAGCCAGGAAAGAAATCCGATCAAACTGATCGATGAAGCTATTCATCTGGCCAATAAGGGGATACTGTCGGAAGCCGCAGAACATGCGGAGATGACAGGCATGGGAACGACGATTGTCGTTACGACGGTGGTAGACGGCTATGCCTATACTGCGAATGTGGGCGACAGCCGTCTTTATCTCTATGACGGAGGCCTGAAACAGATTACCAGGGATCATTCTCTGGTGGAGGAAATGGTAAGGCTCGGAGAAATCAGCGAAGAGGATGCCAGAAACCATCCGGATAAGCATATCATTACGAGAGCTTTAGGCGCAGCTTCCGATGTGGATATTGACTTTTTCGATTACAAAATACCTCCGGACGGGATTATCCTCATGTGCTCGGACGGATTGACCAATATGGTGGATGACATTGATATCAGAAAAATTATTGAAAGGTCACTCACAGCCCGTGAAAGAGCGGAGGCCCTGATCGAGACGGCCAACGAGAACGGCGGGAAAGATAACATAGCTGTAGTTATTATAGAACCGGATGCAGATGAGGTGGAAGAATGTTAAAAGCGGGGATGATATTAGGGGAGCGATATGAGATTGTAGGCCGAATTGGATCCGGCGGCATGGCGGATGTCTATAAAGCCAAAGACCACAAATTAAACCGGTTTGTCGCCGTTAAGGTCATGAAACCGGAATTCAGGGAAGACGGTACTTTTATTACAAAATTTAAGAGGGAAGCTCAGGCGGCTGCCGGTCTTGCCAATCCGAATATCGTCAACGTTTTTGACGTCGGAGAGGATCAGGGCAATTACTACATTGTCATGGAGCTGGTTGAAGGCATAACTCTTAAGGAGTATATCGCAAAGAAAGGCAAACTTTCGGTACGCGAAGCAACAAGCATTGCAATTCAGGTCTGTATGGGTCTTTCGGCGGCACATGCACAGGGGATTGTCCATAGAGATGTTAAACCGCAGAATATCATTATTTCAACGGACGGCAAAGTCAAGGTAACAGATTTTGGAATTGCCCGGGCGGCCTCTTCCAATACAATCAGCGCGAATGCCATGGGTTCCGTGCATTACAGTTCCCCGGAACAGGTAAGAGGCGGTTTTTCTGATGCACGTTCCGATATTTATTCTCTTGGCATTACGCTTTATGAGATGGTTACGGGGCGCGTGCCCTTTGACGGTGAAACGACTGTTGCCATAGCCATTAAGCATCTTCAGGATGAAATGGAACCGCCGTCGAAATATACTCCGGATCTTCCTTATTCACTTGAACAGATTATTTATAAATGTACCCAGAAAAGCGTGGATCGCCGCTATCAGTCAATGAATGATGTAATCGGCGACCTGAAACATTCCCTGATTGAGCCTAACGGACATTTTGTCGCGCTTACGCCGCTTTCCGACCATGCGCAGACGGTCATGGTATCGCCGGCTGAAAGAGCGGCAATCCGTGCGAATGATACGGATGCCCAGACAAAAGGAACGGGCGAGAAGAGCTATTCTTCTACGGTCGCGGCGCAGAAAGGTTATGAAGAACCTGCCGTTCCGGAAAGAGACGAGGACGAGGATGACGGTGACGATTATGACGACGATGACGAAGGGATAAGCTCAAAGCTTGAAAAGGCGATGACAATCGGCGGTTTTATCGTAGGTGCCCTGATTATCTGTGTCCTTATCTATTTTATAGGAAAAGCTGCCGGAATATTTAAATTCGGCAGTACGGCATCGCAGGCCACGGATTCGACAGTCTCCGCAGCAGTTTCGGAGGCTACGTCTTCCGTTACGGCTTCAGATGCGAATCTTGTGGAGACGCCGAAGATTGTCGGGCTTACGGAAGAGACGGCACAGACTACGGCTGCGGCCATGGGACTCGGAATTAAGTATATGGGCGAGAAAGCTTCTGAGGATTATCCTGCGGGAACCATTATGAGCCAGGATCCGGCCGAGGGAACAAAAGTCCAGAAAAATACGACAATTACTTATTACAGGAGCAGCGGACCTTCAACTGTTGCCATCCCGGCAGTGACTAATGAATCGCTCACGGATGCCCAGGCGGCACTTACGGATGCCGGCTTCACGAATATTACGGTAACGAAGGCGTCCAGCACGTCTGTCGCTGTAGGAAATGTTATATCCGTTTCGCCGGATGTCGGCCAGAAAGTAGACACAACAACGCAGGTAACCCTGACCGTCAGTACAGGCTCTCCTTCTGCCGAAAAGGTAACCGTGGATTCTTATACGGGTCTTTCAAAGGATACTGCTGTTGCAGCCTGCGAAAAGCTTGGCCTTATTGTTACGACGGATACCGGCTCATCTGATATTGTGGGTGAAGGCGAAGTTATGAAGCAAAGTATTGAAAAGGGCACGCAGGTGACGGTGGGTACGGAAATAACACTGACGATCAATACGCCGGGGGCCGCTAATTCGACCGCGTCGTCAGGCTCTACTTCGTCAAAAGCTTCTTCTGCTTCAACGACATCAACGGCTTCGGCGGCATCTCAGGAAGTCTGGTCGACGGATTCCAAGCTCGGTGCGCCTTCCAACTATACGGGAGGAGCTTACCGCCTGGTTCTGGAACAGACTGTTGACGGTGAAAAGACGGATACGACTGTATCCGAAGGTGATTCCATTACATTCCCGTATGAGTTGAAATGCAACGGCGCATCGGGCGTATCTTCAGGAACCATCATCCTCTATGAGCTTTCCGACGGGGAGTATGTTTCGCGTGTTTCCTGGCCGGTTACATTTACGAAAGCAAGTTAAGATGCAGGGAAAAATCATAAAAGGCATTGCCGGATTCTACTACGTTGACGCAGCGGAATCCGGCATTTATGAGTGCAGGGCGAGAGGCATTTTCCGAAAGGAAAAGGTTAAGCCTCTGGTTGGCGATAATGCAGTAATTGAAATACTCGACGAGGAAAAGAAAGAAGGCAATCTCATTGGAATCCTGCCGCGGACGAATGAGCTTATAAGGCCGGCAGCCGCCAATGTCGGACAGGCACTTATTATTTTCGCAATCGCAAGTCCGAATCCGAATTTTCTTCTTCTTGACCGTTTTCTGGCTGCAATGGAGTTAAAGGGAATCCCATCCGCCGTCTGCTTTAATAAAAAGGACCTCGTTTTGGAAGATGAGGTGTCAAAGATCCGGGAAATATACGGAAAATGCGGACACCGTCTCTTTTTTACCAGTCTTGAAAAAGGAGAAGGGGCAGAAGAACTGCACAGATATCTGGAAGGAAAAACAACTCTTCTTGCCGGTCCTTCCGGAGTAGGGAAGTCTACGCTGGCGAACCTTTTCCAGGATGGTATCCGCATGGAAACCGGCGAAATTTCCCGGAAGCTTGCGCGGGGGAAAAATACGACGCGGCACGCAGAACTGATTCCCATGGGAAATGACACTTATATTTTTGATACCCCCGGTTTTTCGTTCTTTGATGAGCCGTCGATTGAAAAAGAAGAATTGAGACATTATTACGCCGAATTCGGGCCATATGAAGGAAAATGCCGGTTCGACGGCTGCGTCCATATCAGTGAGCCGGACTGTGCCGTAAGAGAAGCTGTTGCACAGGGAACGATAAGCCAGACGAGGTACGATAATTACTGCCGCCTTTACGCTGACTTAAAAGAATTGGAAAAGAGGAGATATTAGCATGGAATATGAATTGGCACCGTCGATGCTTTCAGCGGATTTCGGAAACCTGAGCAGCCAGTTTGCCGAGATTTCATCGGCCGGTGCGGGATGGCTGCATATCGATGTCATGGACGGGCATTTTGTACCGAATATATCGATGGGTCTTCCGGTCATAAAATCGATCCGTTCCTGCACGAAACTTTATTTTGATACCCATTTGATGATTTCGGATCCGCTTCTTTACGCTGAGAGGTTTGCGGAGGCCGGAGCGGACAGTATAACTTTTCATCTGGAAGCTGCGGATCAGCCGGAAAAGGTTATTGAATGTATTCGAAAATGCGGGAAAAAAGCCGGTATTTCCATTAAACCGGGAACTCCTGCGGCAAGCCTTGAGCCCTATATCGACAAGGTGGATATGGTGCTTCTTATGACGGTGGAGCCGGGCTTCGGCGGTCAGGCATATATTGAATCTTCCACTGAAAAAATTGCCGCTGTAAGGAAGATGGCCGATTCGCGCGGCCTTGACACGGACATTGAGGTGGACGGAGGAATTGCACCGGATACCATTGACCGTGTCCTGGACGCCGGGGCAAATATCATCGTGGCCGGAAGCGCGGTGTTTAAAGGTGACATCCGATCCAATATCAGGTTTTTTGAGGACGCTTTCGCGCGCCGCGGGAAATGAAGACAGCAGTGGTCTGCGCCGGGCCTGCCGATCCCGGCTTTATCAGGGCGTTTCTTACTGAAAACCCTCAGGACTTTCTGATAGCCGCGGACCGGGGGCTCGATACGCTCGCCGGTGCAGGCTTTGTGCCGGATCTCATCCTGGGCGATTACGACAGTGTATCCTCGGAAAGCTTTGTGGAGTCCTACAAGAGGGCAGGCGCCGGAATCCGGCGTTTTCCCGTGCAGAAGGATTTTACGGATGCGGAAGCGGCACTGAAAGAGGCGGTTGCACGGAAAAGCACGGAAATAACGGTTTTGGGCGCGACGGGCGGAAGGCTCGATCATTTTTTATCGGTGATGAACAGCCTGATTCTGCCTCTTAAGGCTGGTATACCCGCCTGCATCAGGGATGAACAGAATGTTATTTTTCTTGCCGACCGGCCATTTAAGATATCGGCGGATCATATGTTTGGGAAATACATTTCCCTGATTCCTTATACGGACACAGTCACGGATGTGAGGCTGGACGGGTTTCTTTATCCTCTTGACGGCGAGGTGCTGAGGAAGGATAATTCTCTGGGCATCAGCAACGAGCTCGCCGGCGATACGGCGCATGTTTCATTTACAGAAGGCGTCCTGACCGTCATTTTTTCAAAAGACGGAGAAAACAATAATCATAATTCTTGAAACAGCAGGAAGAAAGGCAGGAAAAATATGAAACTGGGAATTGTAGGACTTCCGAATGTCGGAAAAAGCACACTGTTTAATTCGCTGACGATGGCCGGCGCGGAAGCAGCAAATTATCCTTTTTGTACAATAGATCCTAACATAGGCATTGTGGCGGTTCCGGATGAACGGCTTAAGCTTCTGGGCGACTTCAGCCATTCGAAGAAAGTAACGCCGGCAACCATCGAATTCGTGGATATTGCAGGCCTTGTCAAGGGCGCCTCCAAGGGAGAGGGACTGGGAAACCAGTTTCTGGCGAATATCCGCGAATGCGATGCTATTGTCCATGTCGTCCGCTGCTTTGAAGACAGCAATGTCATCCATGTGGAAGGAACCATTGATCCGAAAAGAGACATCGAAACGATTGAGCTTGAACTGATTTTTGCGGATCTCGAGGTTCTTGAAAGACGCATATCGAAGATCGGGAAGGCAGCCAGGGCCGGAGCGGATAAAAATGCCAGGAAAGAGTATGAGCTGCTGCTTGCGATTAAAAAGCAGCTTGAAGACGGGAAACCTGCCATCAGCCTGAAGTTCCCGGAAGAAGAGGACGAGGCTTTTAAAGAGAGCCTTGAGCTTCTGACCGATAAGCCGGTCATTTATGCGGCCAACGTTTCCGATGCCGATCTTGCGGATGACGGTCAGTCCAATGCCTATGTGCAGGCGGTGCGCGCCATTGCCGCGGAACACGGCTCTGAGGTGTTTGTTATCTCGGCGCAGATTGAGCAGGAGATATCAGAACTGTCCGATGATGAAAAGAAGGAATTCCTTACGGATCTCGGGATCGAGAAGTCGGGACTTGAAAAGCTTATAGCCGCCAGCTATCATCTATTAGGGCTGCAGAGCTTCCTTACGACGGGTGAGGACGAGACGCGCGCCTGGACGATTCCGATCGGCTGCAAGGCGCCTAAAGCGGCCGGGAAGATCCATACGGACTTTGAACGCGGCTTCATCAAGGCGGAAGTCATCAATTATAAAGAGCTTCTGGATGCCGGTTCTTATGCTGCCGCACGCGACAAAGGCTTGATAAGGATAGAAGGAAAGGATTATGTGATTCGGAATGGCGACGTCGTACTGTTCCGCTTCAATGTATAAGGGGCAGGATAAAGAATGGATTATGAAATAAATTTTCCGCATCTTGGCATATACCTTGAACATGTGGGAAAAAACATTGCCATTGGAAATTTCACCATAGCTTATTACGGCATTGTAATTGCCTGCGGGATGCTTCTCGGTATGCTGGCGGTTACGAAACGGGCAAAGTCGACCGGACAGAATCCGGATCATTACCTGGATCTTATGATATTTACAATGGTGTTCGGAGTTATCGGCGCCAGGATTTATTATGTCGTTTTCGCATGGGACAGCTATAAAGACGACCTGATTTCCGTTTTTAATATAAGAGGCGGCGGTCTTGCCATTTACGGAGGCATTATCGCAGGCGCAGTGACCATTTTCATCATTTGCAGGAAGAAGAAAATGAATTTCGGGCAGGTGCTCGATACCTGCGTGCTTGGCCTTCCGATCGGACAGATCCTGGGACGCTGGGGCAATTTTTTTAACCGGGAAGCTTTCGGAAAATATACAGACGGTCTTTTCGCCATGCAGCTTCCTGTTTCTGCCGTGCGGCAGAATGAGATTACAGATGAAATGTGGCAGCATCTTACAACGGTGAACGGCGTGCAGTTTATTCAGGTGCATCCAACCTTCCTTTATGAAGGAACGTGGAATCTTTGCCTGCTGATCGTTCTTTTCCTTCTGCGCAACCGGACGAAGTTCCGCGGGGAACTGTTTCTTTATTATGTCATAGGCTACGGAATCGGAAGGTTCTGGATTGAATCCTTAAGGACGGATCAGCTGCTGATTATGGGAACAAAAATCCCGGTTTCTATGGTTCTGTCCGCATGCGCTGCAGCAGCATCCGCTGTTGCAGTCATTCTAAAGCGCCGCCGTATTGGCAGGGTGGGAGAGAAGAGCGATTTGAGCGCTGAGACTTCCGCGGAGACACAAGATATAGAAAAAAATTCTTGATTATATACAGGATATACCGGAGAGCCTTCAGGGCTCTCTTTTTTTGCCCAAAAAGGGTTGCTTTTTTTGCACTCGTGGTTTAAAATTTGCATTAAGTGGTAGGAAGTGGGAGAAAAAAACCACGAAATGGGAGATGCTGGATGTTTCTTGGACACGTCAGCCATTCAATTGATGAAAAGGGAAGACTGATTATTCCCTCGAAATACAGGGAAGAAATCGGGAGCCAGGATCTGGTCGTTTTTCCCGGATTTTCAGGACAGCTGGTTGTCTATACAAAAAACGATTTTGCTGTATTCAGCAGCGACCTCAAGAATCTTAAGAGCAGCAACCCGAAAGAAATGGAAATCAGGCGTTTCATTACGACGAACTGCAACATGATAAAACCGGATCCGCAGGGGAGAATCCTTTTAAGCCAGGATTTGCGGAATGCGGCGGGCATTGTGAAGGAAGTTGTGATTACCGGAAATCTCGATAATTTCGAGATATGGAATCCTGAGCGCTGGAAAGAAGTCAGTAATTTCGGTGACGGCCATCAAATGCAGGAAAAAATCGAAGCGATGGGCCTCAGGATCTGACTGTCGGTCTTTTTTGCGGACAGGAGTGTGAAATGGAATTTTCTCATAAACCGGTATTGCTTGATGAAACAATCGAAAATCTGAAAATCCGCCCGGAAGGCATTTATGTTGACGGCACATTGGGCGGCGGCGGGCACTCTAATGAGATTCTTAAGCACCTTACTGCCACAGGTACGCTTATTGGGATTGACCGGGATGGGGCGGCCATAAAGGCCGCAGGCGAACGGCTGCGGATGTATGAAGGACAGATGCATATCGTTCGGGGAAATTATTCTGACATGCCGGTCATCCTGAAAGCGAAAGGGATAACTTCATGTGACGGCATCCTTCTTGATCTGGGAGTTTCGTCCTATCAGCTGGATGAAGCCGACAGAGGCTTCTCTTATATGGCGGATGCGCCTCTTGACATGCGTATGGATCAGCGTGAGGCAAGGACGGCGGCAGATATCGTAAATGAAGAAGGAGAGCATGAGCTGTTCCGCATCATCCGCGATTACGGGGAAGAAAGATTTGCACAGAACATAGCAAAACACATCGTTGCGGCGCGCAGCAGGAAAAAAATCGAGACAACCGGGGAGTTGGTCGAGATCATAAAAGCGTCGATTCCGATGAAATTCCAAAAAACCGGAGGACATCCGGCAAAGCGTACATTTCAGGCAATACGGATTGAGCTAAACGGAGAACTGACAGCTTTAAGCGACAGTCTGGACGGCATGATCGATCTCTTAAATGAAGGCGGCAGGATCTGCGTCATCACTTTTCATTCTCTGGAAGACAGGATCGTAAAAGCTGCTTTTCGGAAAAATGAAAATCCGTGCACATGTCCCCCTGACTTTCCTGTATGCGTTTGCGGAAAGAAACCAAAGGGCTTTGTAGTGACGCGAAAACCAATACTTCCGTCGGAAGCGGAAATGAATGAAAACCCGCGTTCGAAGAGTGCAAAACTGAGGGTGTTTGAACGGAGGACGCAAAACTAAAGCAGCTAAAAATAAGGCAGCAAAGCCAGGAACCAAAGGGGACGGCAGAGTCCGGAAAACAGACGGAGATTGCAGACTCAGGAAAACAGACGGAGATTGCAGACTCAGGGATAACGAATGAAATTTGCAGAATTGTTTTCCAAAAGGATGGCCGCAGACTCGCGTTTTAAATGAAGGGCGTAAAAATGTCAAGAACAGCAGCAGAAAAAAGAAGCAGGAGAAACGGTGCACCGCATAAGGCTGATCGGTATCAGGTCGATGGTACGGCCGCAAGAAAGCTGCAGGCAGATACGCGCGTCAGGAGAAAGAACGCCGCCCGGAGAACCTTAAGTCCGGAAATCAGCAGAAACCGCAGAAAAGCGCTTACTATGAGCAGGGGATATGTTCTTTTCCTGGCTGTCATGTGCGTAGCGACTGTCCTGATGTGTGTCCATTATCTTCAGCTTAAGGAAATGATTACCTCCCAGACGGAAGCAAACGAAAAACTCGATTCAAAGCTTACGGACATTAAAAGCGAGAATGATGCGCTTTTGGAAAATGTAACCAACAATATCGACTGGAGCCATGTCAAAGATGTCGCAATTAACAAATTGGGCATGAAATACGCGACAGAGGACGAAGTAGTGTGCTATAATACAAACGATAATGCTTACGTACGCCAGTATCAGGACGTACCTTCAGAATAAAAAAATCAGGGATTATAAAACGTTTTGAGCAGATCATCCGGCCGAAGGAGAAATTCCGGAAGCACTGTAAAAAAAATGAATGCAAAGATGAAAAGAAAACTGGCAGGACTATTTGTATTTGTCGTGCTGGTTTTATTATGTCTTTTTATCCGCATCACTTATATTTCGGCTGTCAGCGGGAAGCAGTATGCTAAAGAAGTGCTGGCCCAGTCGCAGTCGCAGTATTCGTCCGTAACCCTGCCGTTTAAGCGGGGAGACATTCTCGACAGAAACGGAACGGTGCTTGCAACTTCGGAAAAAATGTATAATGTCATCCTGGATTGCAAGGTTGTTAATTCCAAAACAGACTATGCAGGTCCGACCACGGATGCCCTTTCACAGATCTTCGGTCTCGATGCGGCGACGATTACCGGGCTTTTAACGTCGGATACGACAAAGGATTCCCAATATCAGGTCATTTTAAAGAATATTACAATCGAGCAGAAGCAGGCATTTACGGATTATGTGTCCGGTACTGCGGAAAATCCGCTGACAGAAGATGAGAAGGTTGAGCGGCAGAAGATCAAGGGCGTCTGGTTTGAGGACGAATATGTCAGAACCTATCCGCTTAAAAGTCTCGCGTGCGATCTGATCGGTTTTACTTATGACGGAAATTCAGCGGACTGGGGAATAGAAGGCTACTACAGCAACACGCTGAACGGAGTCGACGGCCGGAAATTCGGCTATTGGGGTTCGGGCTCGGATCTTCAGCAGACCATTATAAATCCGGTAGACGGAGATTCTGTTGTCAGCACGGTGGATGCAAATATTCAGGGAATCGCCGAGAAGTATATTGCAAAGTTTGAAGAAACCTATAAGTCCGGTCCGTACAGCACGACTCAGGGTGCCAAGAATATCGGTGTAATCGTCATGAATCCCAACGACGGATCCGTTCTGGCCATGGCCAGCTCCGATCCCTACGATCTTAATAATCCGCGTGATCTGTCTTCCTTTTATACAAGCGATGAAATTTCCGTGATGACGGATGAAACGAAAACGAAGAATCTGGAGGCGATCTGGAGAAATTACTGCATCTCAGATGTTTTTGAACCCGGTTCCGTTTTTAAACCGGTAACGGTGAGTGCAGCGCTCGAGGACGGTACCATTACGGGAAATGAAAAGTATTACTGCGACGGCTATCAGATTGTGTCCGGGACGAAAATAAAATGTTCTGATGTTAGCGGGCACGGTGAGGAAACGCTTTCTGATGTCATCCGGAATTCCTGTAATGACGGAATGATGCAGATAGCCGAAAAGCTCGGCGTCGAAGAATTCTGCAAGTATCAGCAGCTTTTTAACTTCGGGACAAGAACCGGAATTGACCTTTCCGGAGAGGCGACCGGTCTTCTTTATTCGCAGGACACAATGGGTGCGGTTGATCTGGCGACTTCTTCTTTCGGCCAGGGTTTTACCTGTTCGATGATCCAGGAAGCCGCAGCGATTTCTTCTATTGTCAACGGAGGCTATTATTATCAGCCGCATGTCGTAAGCCGCGTCCTCGACAGTTCCGGAACGACGAAGAAGACGGTTGATAAGGTGCTTCTGAAACAGACGATATCAAGCGATGTCGCGGCAATGGTAAAATCCTACATGAAGGCAAGTGTTGATTCCGGTACTTCCGTGTATGCAAAGGTGAATGGCTATTCCATGGGCGGAAAGACCGGAACGGCTCAGAAGATTCCGCGTGCCAACGGGAAATACCTTGTATCTTTTATCGGTTTTGCTCCTTATGACAATCCCCAGCTTCTGGTTTATGTTGTTGTAGACGAACCGAATGTCCAGGAGCAGGCAGACAGCCGCTTTGCCCAATGGATTGCGCGTGACATTTTAAGGGAGACGCTTCCTTATATGAATATTTATCAGGATGAAGATATGCTTGAGGATAATACAATCCTTACCTCTGATTTTGACAATGTTAACGGAACGCAGGCAACGGCGGATACGACGGCGGATACCAACGTTCCGGAGGTTCAGGGGACGGAAAACGCGGCGGATACAGCCGGCGGCAATAATGAAGAAACGGATGGCTATACAAATGAAGAAGCCGGACTGACAGAAGGACAGACCGGCTGAGACAAGGGGAAGAGGAAAAATGGTTGATTTGACTACAGTTGTGCCGATTTTTATTGCATTTGCGATTACTGCTGCTCTGGGCCCTTTTCTTATACCGGTGCTGCAGAGACTGAAACTTGATCAGACAGAGAGGACGCTGGGCGTCCAGTCGCATCTGAAAAAAGCCGGAACGCCGACGATGGGCGGTATTATTTTTCTGGCGGGTATTACAGTAACATCACTCATTTTTATCTGGAGATTTCCTAAGATCGGACCGGTTCTTTTTCTGATGCTCAGCTTCGGGCTTTTAGGCTTTCTGGATGATTATCTGAAAGTCGTAAAGAAAAGATCGGACGGTCTTTTCGCATGGCAGAAGTTTCTCCTGGAATTCGTAATCACGGGGATTTTTGTTATTTACCTGAAATTTTTTACGGATATTCCTCTGACGATCCGGCTGCCTTTTTCGGGCGGCGCCACGGCTGATCCCGGGATTTTTACTTATCCGCTTCTGTTTTTTGCTGTGATCGGGACGGTTAACGGCGTAAACTTCACAGACGGTCTGGATGGTTTGGCGAGTTCCGTGACGGCGGTTGTGGCAGTATTTTTTACAGCTGCTTCCTTTCTCCTCGGAGCCGAAGTCGGACCGATTTCAGGCGCCGTTACGGGCGCTCTCTTGGGCTTTTTGCTTTTTAATGCCTATCCGGCAAAAGTTTTTATGGGTGATACCGGCTCTCTTGCTCTCGGAGGTTTTGTCATCGGAATGGCTTATGTGCTTCAGATGCCGCTTTATATTCTGATGGTCGGGCTGATCTATCTCATAGAAGTACTCTCGGTAATACTTCAGGTGGGATATTTTAAGATTTCACACGGAAAAAGAATCTTTAAAATGGCTCCCATCCATCATCATTTTGAGCTTTGCGGGTGGTCTGAGACGAAAGTCGTGGCAGTCTTTACCATTGTTACGGCGCTTCTTTGTTTCTTGGGCCTTATCGCACTTTAAAAGGAAAAGTTTAAAAAAATATGTCAAAAACAAGATTTGAGAAAAATTTGGACAGGCAGTACCGCGGGCTTGTGATTATAGCGGTTATTTCTGCTGTCCTTCTTTTTCTTCTTGTCCTTTTGTTTGTCTTCCATGTAACGCAGGTGGAAATTTCGGGAAATCACCATTATACCGATGCGGATATCGAAGAGGCGGTTATGAAAGGCCCGCTGGGACAGAATTCCCTTTATCTTGAACTCTTTAATCAAAAAAGAAAATTTTCATCAATGCCTTTTATCGATACACTTTCGGTGGATATTGTAAGTCCGCACAGCATCAGAATAGAAGTGGCGGAAAAAAATCTTGTCGGATATGTCCGGTATGACGATGCCTATTGGTATTTCGACAAAGAGGGAATGGTTCTGATCCGATCGGATAAAAATGAATCGGATTATGCGGCGCTTCTTAATTCAGCAGACGGAACCGGAAATACGCTTTCTGCGGAAAGCCGGGCGGATGAAAGCACAGGAACACCGGATACGGGGGATTCTTCATTTACGACTTCTGTTGTGACTGTTTCCGGAGCTGCGGCAGGCGCTGTCATCACGCCTGAAGCCATAACGATTGAAGCCGGAACAGGAAATGTAATTACGCCGGTTCCTGCAGAATCGGACGCGTCTTCTTCCGGAACGGAAAATACGGGCACGGTTTCCGGTTCGGCGGTTTCGGG
>DCDB01000089.1 GCA_002316215.1 Lachnospiraceae bacterium UBA1066
CTCTGCGGACCATCGGTTATCGTAAAGGCCGAGGCGAATGCCAGGACGGCGGCGGAAGCCATACTGAAGGCTCCCGTTTCCAAAGAATTAAAAAATGATGCGGCACCGGAAGTCTGCTGCGCAAGGAAGGGCGTTCTTGCGGAATGCGCAGATGAAAAAGCGGACGAAGAACGCTGTCTCCATTGCTCGACCGTCTGTGAGAATTGCGCCGATGTCTGCCCGAACCGCGCCAATATCGTGATCGATGTCCCGGGAAGGCAGATGCCTCAGATCCTCCATGTGGATTATATGTGCAACGAATGCGGAAACTGCAGAACTTTCTGCCCGTATGAGAGCGCGCCGTATAAGGACAAATGGACGCTTTTTGCCTGTGAAGAAGATATGAAGAACTCAAAAAATGACGGTTTCCTCGTCCTGGATGCCGCCGGGAAAAAATACAAGGTCCGTTTCCTGGGAAATGAAAGTATCGTTTCGTCCTATTCCCGCGGAAATTTCCCGGAAGGCCTCATTTCTTTAATGGATACCGTTCTTAGGGATTACGGGTACCTGATCTATGATTACACTTAAAGTAAATGGAATAGAATATGAAATCCCGGAGGAAAAAGATAAGCGGCTTTTAGATTTTCTTCGTGATGATTTGAGGCTTACCGCCGCGAAGGAAGGCTGCGGCGCCGGTGCCTGCGGAACCTGTACCGTACTGATTGACGGTAAAAAGGCCAAGGCCTGTATCTACCGGCTTTCCCGGCTTTCCGGAAGAGAAGTAATGACACTTGAGGGAATTCCGAAAGATGAGCTTGCTGTTTACGAATATTGTTTCGGGGAATGCGGAGCCGTTCAGTGCGGCTTCTGCATTCCGGGTATGGTAGTAGCGGCAAGCACGCTTCTGGATGTCAATCCGGAGCCGACACGGGACGAGGTTAAAAAGGCCCTGATCGGCAACATCTGCCGCTGCACGGGCTATGTCAGGATTGAAGACGGCATCCTGATGGCAGCCAGATATCTGCGCGAGCATATGGCGATTCCCCGGAAAGAAGAAGACATCGGCGTTTCACGCCGCTTCATCCGTGTGGATGTCCACGATAAAGTTACCGGAGAGGGAAAGTACGTAGATGATATCGTACTTCCCGGGATGCTCTATGCAAAGGCACTCAGGTCGCCGCATCCGCGCTGCCTGGTTAAGCGGATCGAAATCGAAAAAGCCAAAGCCCACCCGGACTGCGTTGCCGTCTTTCTTGCGAAGGACGTGCCAAATAATGTCGGCGGCCATATTATACCTGACTATCCGCCCCTGATTGCGGTGGGCGAAGAGACCCGCTATATCGGCGATGCGCTGGCTATTGCAGTTACAAAGCACAAAGAGACTCTGGATGAAGTGCTCGGCCTTATTGAACTTGATACCGAGGAAAGAAAGCCTGTTACCTCGCCTATGGAGGCATTGGCGCCCGGAGCTCCGAAAATCCATGAAAAAGGCAATCTTCTGACACATGAATCCCTGAAAAGAGGAGATGCGGAAGAGGCTTTCAAAAATGCGGCGCATGTGGTGCACCGGCATTTTTCTGTACCCTTTACCGACCATGCCTTTATGGAACCCGAGTGCGCCATCGCCGAGCCTTACGGTGAAGACGGCGTCCACCTTTGGACTTCGAGCCAATCGATTTATGACGAGCGGCGGGAGATTTCGCGGATGCTGAAACTGCCGCCGGAAAAGGTTCTTGTCGAATCCTGCTATGTCGGCGGAGGTTTCGGCGGAAAAGAAGATATGACCGTACAGCATCATGCAGCCCTGTGCGCCTGGCTTTTAAAAAAGCCCGTAAAAATTAAATTTTCACGGGAAGAAAGTCTGCGCGTACATGTCAAACGCCATGCCATGGAAATGGATTTTACAGTTGCAGGCGATGAGAACGGGATTCTGCAGGGGATGAAATGCGATATCTATTCGGATACAGGCGCCTATGCCTCCTTAGGAGGCCCTGTCCTTCAGCGCGCCTGTACGCATGCTGCGGGGCCCTATCGTTTCAGTAATATCGATATCAACGGCTATGCCTGCTATACCAATAATATTCCGGCCGGGGCCTATCGCGGGTTCGGCGTAACCGAAAGCAATTTCGGATTTGAAATCTGTCTCGATATTCTGGCGAGCGAAGTCGGCATTTCCGACTGGGAGATGAGATTCCGCAATGCCGTCGAGCCGGGCGATGTCCTGCCGAACGGCCAGATCGTAACAGAGGACTGCGCTTTTAAAAAGACACTGCTTGCCATCAAGGATATTTATGACCGCGAGCCTTATGTCGGCATTGCCTCCGCATTTAAAAACAGCGGCGTCGGCGTCGGACTCCCGGATACAGGAAGAGCTGATCTTTATATTGAAAATGAAATTGTCCATATCCGGACTTCCGCGGCCTGCATCGGCCAGGGAATGGCGACGGTCTGCGAGCAGATATTAGGAGAGGTGACAGGACTTAAAGCTTCCTCAATTATGCGGGACAATCCTATTACATCAACCTGTCCGGATTCTGGGACGACGACGGCTTCAAGACAGACGCTTTTTACCGGAGAAGCGGTTGCAAGGGCCGGATACGACCTGAAACGTGAACTGGATGACGGAAGGACTCTGAAGGATCTGGAAGGCCGGCATTTTTATGCGGAATATCTCGGAAAGACGGATCCTATGGGTTCGAAGAAGGATTTTCCGAAGAGCCATGTGGCATACGGCTATGCAACGCAGGTTGTCGTGCTGACACCGGAAGGCCGTGTGAAAAAGATCTATGCCGCTCATGATGTCGGTACCGTGATCAATGAACAGGCGGTACGCGGACAGATTGAAGGCGGATGCGTCATGAGCCTCGGCTATGCGCTGACGGAGGATTTTCCGATGAAAGATGGCTGGCCGACGCGTGATTATGCCCACCTGGGACTGTTCCGCGCAACCATGGCGCCGCCTGTTGAAGCAATTCTTGTAAAGTCCGACAAGACGCTGCCGGTTGCTCTCGGAGCCAAGGGCGTTGGGGAAATCTCCTCAGTTCCGACAGCCGCAGCCTGTGAAAATGCCTATTATAAGCTGGATCATAAGGAAAGGCTGACCCTTCCGATGCGGGAAACCTATTACAATCATGAGAAACTTGATCCGGATGCCTGAGTATTCAAACCATATTCCGGACGCTCGTTATAAATGCCGGAACACCCGGTAACGATGTTTTTGGATATAGATGTTTCTTATTTTAGGAGTTTTTATTTTACAGAACGGAGATGATAGAATGAAGACATTGCTGAAAAACGGGATCCTCGTTTCCGGGAAAGGAACCCGTACCGCAGATATTCTTCTTGCGGACGGTGTTATTTCGAAGATTGGATCCGATCTTACGGATGCGTCGGCTGAAGAAATGGATGTTTCAGGAAAATACATTTACCCGGGTTTTATTGATGCCCATACGCATATGGGACTTCATGTTGCCGGAACGGTTACCGCGGATGATTTTACGACCGGGACGGCCGCGGCTCTGGCCGGCGGAACGACGATGATCATTGATTTTGGAACGCAGTACCATGGGGAAAGCCTTGCGCAAGGCCTTAATAACTGGCATGCCATGGCCGGCGGAGAGAATTCCTGCGATTACAGTTTCCATATGTCTATTTCTGAATGGACGCCTTCTGTGAAAAATGAAGTGGCTGATATGATTGAGGCCGGAATTACGACTTTTAAGCTTTATATGACTTATCCGGCCATGATGCTGGACGACGGCGAGATCTATGAGGTGCTGAAGACACTTAAGGAAGCCGGAACCTTTGCCGGCGTACACTGTGAGAATGCGGCTCTGATTGATGCCCTGATCCGGGAAAACAAAGCCGGGGGCTTCCTCACGCCTGCTGCCCATCCTGCTTCGCGCCCGGATACAATGGAGGCGGAGGCCGTTCACCGGCTGATGGTTATTGCCGGTGAGGCAAAGGCACCCGTTATGGCGGTACATACGACGAATGAAAAAGCGTTAAATGAAATTATTGCCGCCCGGAAGGCCGGCGTCAATGCATTTGCCGAAACCTGCCCGCAGTATCTGTTCCTCGACAGAAGCCTTTATGAGCTTCCGGACTTTGAAGGTGCGCGCTACGTCTGTGCGCCGCCCTTAAGGACAAAAAAGGATCAGGAAGTCCTCTGGAAGGCCGTCAAAGCAGGAGTCATCGACACGGTTTCCACGGATCACTGCAGTTTTACACTGAAGCAGAAGGAACTTGGAAGAAACGATTTTACAAAAATTCCGGGCGGACTTCCGGGTGTTGAGACGAGAGGCAATCTGATCTTTTCCGAAGGCGTAGGGAAGGGGAGAATTTCACCGGCCTGTGCATGCCGTATATTGTCGGAAAATCCTGCCAGGCTTTACGGGCTTTATCCTAAAAAGGGCGTACTGGCCGAGGGCAGCGATGCCGACATCACCGTCATTGATCCCGAAAAAGAGAAGCTTCTGACGAAAGACGGACAGGTAACGAATGTTGATTACAATCCATACGAGGGAATGAAACTGAAGGGTGCCGTCGAAAAGGTATTTCTGAGAGGAGATTTGTGTGTCGAGGACGGAAAACTGATAAGGCGCGGTCTCGGAAGATTTATAAAGCGCGGCCTTCCGGATTACAGGCACGAAGAAGGACTGGCATAAAAAATTCCGCAGGAGGCTCCACATAAGAAAAGCCTGCATAAAAAGCACGCATAAGAAGGAGTCATGTAAAAGGCACGCATAAGATGGAGTCATGTAAAAGGCTCACGCAAAATTGTTTACATAAGAAATACATATAAAGAAAAAGATACAGAGCTGCTAAAAGGTTTTATGACGGAAAATGATCCTTCTGGAGGAACAGGCATATGGCTGACATTGAATTCTGCAAAGGCGGGGGCTGTACCGCAAAGCTGGGCCCCGGAGCGCTGGAACGCATTTTATCGAAAATCGAAAGAGGCCGGGATCCGGATCTTTTGATCGGTTTTGATTCAAAAGATGACGCGGCAGTTTACCGGCTGACAGATGATCTGGCAGTTGTCGAAACGCTGGATTTTTTTCCGCCGATGATCGAGGATCCTTTTGTTTTCGGCGAGATAGCCGCAGCGAATGCTATGAGCGATGTTTGGGCCATGGGCGGTGACGTCCGTACCGCGCTGAACATCGTCTGCTTTCCGGAAAGCATGGATCTTAATATCTTAGGGAAAATTATCCAGGGCGGAAATGCGAAGGTTCTGGAAGCCGGAGGCGTACTGGCAGGCGGACATTCCATTGCCGACAGCGATGTAAAATACGGCCTTTCGGTTTTCGGAACTGTGGATCCAAGAAAGATCCTGCCGAATAATGCAGCAAGGCCGGGCGATGTCCTTATCCTTACGAAACCGCTCGGAACAGGCCTTGTCTGTACTGCAGGACGCGTCGGTGCGGCTTCAGAGGGAGCTATGAGAAAAGCCGTGCGGTCTATGACGACTTTAAACAAATATGCGGCGGGGGTCCTTAAACACCACAGCATTCATGCCTGCACGGATGTTACCGGTTTCGGCCTTCTGGTGCATCTTTCAGAAATGCTGGGAGACAGCTTTTCCGCGAGAATTTCATGCGAAAAAGTTCCGGTTATTGAAGAGGCTTTTTCTTATGCTTCGGACTTTTACATCACAGCCGCAGGCCAGAGAAACCGCGTGCATATGGATGGAAAAGTTGCCTTTGACGCAAAAATCCCGTTTGAAATGCAGGAAATCCTGTTTGATCCTCAGACTTCCGGCGGGCTGCTGTTGGCTGTTCCGGAAACAGAAGCTTCTCCGGTTTATGCGGAAATAGCTTCCTTCGGACTTCCGTGCGGTATAATCGGAACAGTAACGGAAAAGAAAGATAAAATGATTTTTGTCGGGAAATAAAAAGATAATAAAAACCGGCAAATAAGAATAAGGATGATTTGTAAAAAGATAGAAAAAGAATATAGTAAAAGAATATAGTAAAAGAATATAGTAAAAGAATATAGTAAAAGAACAGGTAATTAAAAGAACAGACCCAAAAATACAATAAACAGTTACAGAGCAGAAGACAAAACTATATAGCATAAGGAGAAAAAATGAGTGAATATGTAGATGCAACAAACAAGCAGTGCCCGATACCGATTGTCATGGCCAAGAAGGAAATAGCCAGGCTGGGAAGCGGAGAGATTACGGTGGCTGTCGATAATGAAACGGCTGTGCAGAACCTTCAGAAATTCGCAAAAGAAAAGGGCTACGCCGCATCCGCTGAAAAAAAAGAGGCGCGCCTTTTTGAAGTAAAAATTGATTTTGCCGATGCAGGAAACGCTGTGTCTTCTGAAACCCCGGACGGAAGCGGAGCAGAAACGGCAGCCTGCTGTCCGGAAGGAAAAAAGGAAGAAGATCATACGGTCGTTGTTCTTTCATCCGATAAGATGGGGGAAGGAGATGAAGACCTGGGACATGCCCTGATGAAGGGTTTCATTTATGCAATTGCTTCCCAGGACAAGCTTCCTGAGACGATTCTGCTTTATAATCACGGTGCGCTCCTTTCCTGCGAGGGAAGCGCCAGCCTTGAGGATTTAAAGAGCCTCGCGGATGCCGGTGTTGAAATCCTGACCTGCGGAACCTGCCTCAACCATTACGGACTTACGGAAAAACTTGCTGTGGGTTCGGTAACGAATATGTATACCATCACGGAAAAAATGTCTAAAGCATCAAAAATAATCAAACCATAATATCCTGAAGGTGAAAATGAAACCAATTGTTGTACGCGGCGGGGGTGATCTCGCTACGGGTACGATACTAAGGCTGTGTAAGGCCGGTTTTCCGGTCATTGTCCTGGAGTCCGGCTGTCCTGCGGCCATAAGACGCGAAGCTGCATTTTCCGAAGCCGTAAGATGCGGGAGCAAGACCGTGGAAGATGTGACCTGCCGTCTTGCACCCGACGCGGAAAGCGCACTTAAATCCGTAAATGCTGCCGGGCCGCAGATGCTTGTCGATGAAAAAGCCCGGGCCGTTTCGCTTATACGGCCGGAAATCCTGGTCGATGCGATTCTGGCCAAGAAAAATCTCGGGACGCACATGGATATGGCGCCTCTTACAATTGCGCTGGGTCCGGGTTTTAATGCCGGGAAAGATGTGCATTTTGTGATAGAAACCATGCGCGGCCATGATCTCGGAAGAATCATAAAAAACGGCAGCGCCCTGCCGAATACAGGCGTACCGGGTATGATCTGCGGATACGGGAAAGAGCGTGTCGTCCATGCACCGGCTTCCGGTATCCTGCATCTTTATCATGATATAGGAGATCTTGTAGAGAAAGATGAGCCGCTGGCTTTTCTTGAGACATCCGGCGATAAGATCCTCGTTCCTTCACCGCTTCGCGGTGTTTTAAGAGGCATTCTGCCGGATGGCTTTTCTGTTCCTTCCGGAATGAAAATGGCGGATGTGGATCCAAGAGCGGAAGAAAGAAAGAATTGTTTTACAGTTTCGGATAAAGCGCGCTGCATTGCAGGGAGCGTTCTTGAGCTGGTCTGTGCTTTCCAAAACGGTATGCGGAGCACTGCTGCAGAAGGAAAATAAGCTGTGCGGGATTATATTTAAACGGACAGGATAAAGAGAACCGCCGGAATTTCTGTATCGAAGACAGTATGAAGCAAGCTGTCATGATTTTTGTATCGGAGGCAGGAGAATGAAAGCTTCGGTAATTTCCGTCATCGGGGCGGGAGGGAAGACGTCACTTGTCCATGCGCTGGCGGCTTTTTTCAGGATGGACGGAAAGACTGTCCTTGTGACGACTGCAGCCCATATGAAGAAAGAGGAAGGCGTTTTATTCAGCGAAAAGGAGATACTTTCATCTCTTTCTTCATACGGCTATGCATTTGCGGGCACGCCCGATCCTGAAAATGAAAACAAGATCACAGGTCTTCAGGAAGAAATTCTGGAGCGCATGAGGTCTTTTTTTGACATTATTATCTTTGAAGCCGACGGGGCGAGAGGGCTTCCCTTTAAGGCCCCGTATGAATGGGAGCCG
>DCDB01000121.1 GCA_002316215.1 Lachnospiraceae bacterium UBA1066
GTGTATTGAAAAGATTGAGATCATGCCGGATGGCACGATTCCTGAGGTAAAGATGACTTCCCAGGGAATCGGTAAACCGTATCAGAAAAATGAGTGGCTGGAAGGCTGGCGGGCGTGTGAAGTATACGGAGGCGCATTTATCGGACCGTCTGCTGACAGCAGGACGGAATGCCTGCTGAACCTGAAGAAAGGCAGCGCCGCCTGCTGGCGCTATCTTGAAAACGACGGAAGTATCTGCAAGGCAGTAATTTACGGCAAAGGAAGCGGGACAGCAGAAGTATTCCTGAACAGAAATCACGCAGGAACACTGCGGATGCAAGACGGCGCCGGCGAATGTGCAATTACTTTAAAAGACGGAATGTACACGGTGGAAATTGAAGTTTTGGAATCAGACGGAATGGAAATTGACGGCATTCAGTTTTCCTGAAATGCCGCAAACTGCCTCCTCACGATATCCGTTTTTTTACTCTTCATCCAATCCGGCCTTTGAGAAGGAAGCCGGATTTTAAATACAAATCGATGATTTAAAGCGGTGCTGATGTATTAGAAAAAAATAATGCTGTTAAGAAGAACGGCACTGTCTGCCGAAAGTAATTATGCGGCAGACAGTGCTGTTTTTTTGTTTGCTTATTTTTCGGAAAAAATGGGAATTTACCTGCCGGCAATATTCAACACAGGGTTCTTCATTTACAACAAAGGAACACTAAAGATACAGGAAACGTTATATAAATGATGTGAGAACCCAGGGAATCGCGAAGCGCTGAAGCGATCCGAAGCATCCTATAAATGAATTACTTCCGAAGCACCGGCATTATCCGCAGGAAGGAGGAAAGCGTGATTTTACGTATGAAGAGCGCAAAAAGCGAAGATTATAGATATTACAAGAAAGTAAAGTCCGAGATCCTTTCCGTCTTGAGCCGGAAAACAGGATGCACCTATATTTCCGACCTGCATTTTGCGGATGCCGGACTTATTCTGAGTGCCATCAGCAATATACCGGAAGAGCGGTATTCCCTTTCGGAATGGAAAGATGCCGGCAATTATCTGACTGGCAGCAGCCGGGAATATAAAGATGCGGCTGAAGCAAGGAACTATATTCTCGGGTGGCTTAAAAGAAAATCGGGAAGGCGATGCATTGGAGTGTGATTCCGGTGTATGCGGTATCCGGTGGGCGGTAATTATATCCCTTATATTATCTAAAAAACAGTTGTCCAAAAAACTTTATTCAACATTTGATCCCTCATTCACAGCAAATCACAACAAATTTTCCTGTAGAAAAATATAAATAAAGTGGCTTTTGCAAGCGGTGGCACGAAGTAAAGGGAGGAGCGCACATGAAAGCAAAACATGGGTGCGGGCGCATAAAAAGAGCAATTCAAAAAGGATGGCGGATTACTTTCATCATTCTCTTCGGTCTTGCTTTATCCGCAGCGGCGGCAGCTTTCGGTCTGGATGGCGTGTGGGCTCAGGACCTGACAGAAGAACAAACGGAACTTACTTCCGGCAGCCGGATTACGCTGGAGGTAGTAAGAGGGACTTCTGCTGAGGAGGTCTGCGCGGAACTGCCCGGGACTCTGCCTGCGAAAGATGAAAACGGCGAATCCGTTGAAGTGCCGGTGACATGGAATGCCCCGGCTCCGGACGGAACAAGCGAAATGTTCGGAGAGGACGCTTACACTTATTACAGCCGGTATGGCTACGGGCCATGGACTTTTACAGCATCCGCTGATCCTGCTGCGGATTATTCCGGAGGGCCGGTGACTGCAGCTGTATCGATCCGGGACTGTATGGAGATTGCGGGATTCTGCGGTGCCTCAAGTGACGGTCTGCTTTTTAAGTTCCCGGTTCCGTCCGGTTATGAACTCAAATTAAGTGCCATTAGCAGTGTCGATGCAGTCATGGCGGATGGCGGATGCAAGAAAGTACCGATCTCCTGGTCCGGAACGTATGAGAAGGATGTCCCCGGCACATACAGGATTTCAATCGACGTTCCCGACGGCTATACGGGTGTGACGAGCACATATGCCGAGATTGTGGTAGGAGACAGCGCATCATGAGAGGGGGCGTAAGTTTGTTGAAAAAGAAAACGGGCGCAGCCGGACAAAAAAGGCATGTGGCATTGTTTTGCCTCACATTATCTGTACTGATGCTGTTTATCCCCTTCTCAAATATAATTGCAGTGCAGGCGGCAACTTATTCCTTTACGGCGCCGAATATTAAGCTTTATAAACCGATTAATTTTCAAAATGGTGATTTCGAGACGCCTGTTTTAGCCGGCCAATATGGACAATTTAATATGAGTGCTGTGCCCGGCTGGTATACCTATCCTTCTGACGGAGTACTGAATTCCGGCTGGGATATGATTGAATTTCAAAAACCCGGATATACCTACGGCTTTGTACATTCAACTGTGAACGGCAGCAGCCAGTATGTCGAGGCAAATGCAAACATGCGCGGACGCCTGAATCAGACAGTGGATACGACCCCGGGGTCCGTTGTTTACTGGCAATTTGCCCATGCTGCAAGGGCTGAAAACAGTGATACAAGCCGTACAACAACGACGGGGTATGACACCATGAATTTCTATTTGCGTAAGGGAGGAAATCATGGCTCTGTCGCGCCGGTCAGCTCTGAAATTATGACGACTGCAGCGACAGACATCCACGGTATGCATATAGGCGGGGCTATCGGAACCATTGGTTTAAGAAACGCTACCGTAGAGGAACGTGCCAACGGAACGGATTGGGCGTACTACAGAGGCAAATTCACGATTCCTTCTGATTATTTGACCACGGAATTCGGATGGCAGTCCAATTCCGCAATCTGGGATACGTCTGCCGGAAATTATCTCGACGATGTCAGATTTGTGACAGAGTCCAGGCTGATCGTGGAGAAATCGATCACGGACTCGGCCGGAAACCGAATTGACGGGGCGTATGGTAAGTATTCGGATATTATTACCATCAAGACGAAGGTAACCAATTGGGGCGAGACGGACGCGGCACCTTGTGTTTTAACGGACATGCTTTGGAATGGGCTTACATTTGTGGATGGTTCTGTCAGCGGCGACTCCGGTATTACGGGCACAGTCTCCTATGATGCTTCGACGCAGAAAGTCACGGCGAATATCGGTGAAGGTGCGACAAGTTCGGCGGGCGGCACTATTAAGGGCAGCCAGGCGCAGGGAACTTCCGGCACAACCGGAAAAGGACAGCAGGCTATTGTGACGATTCACGCCAAAATCACCGGCACGCCAGGCTCCACGGTGAAGAATCAGGCGACAGTCACCTACAACGACAAGCATTTTGAAAGCAGCAATCCGAATGGTAAAACGGCATATTCCCTGATTGACTATAACATTGCCAATGCGAATCAACTGGGTACGAGTACGCAGGGCTATGCGATGAATATCCTGAACGCGAACGGGACAATCGCTGCTACTTACAGAAATGTAAACACAAGTGCAGAGAATTCGTATGTCAATCAGTTCACGATCGTAGACCGCAGAGCAGACGGTACGGTCTGGAACGACCTCAATGAGAACGGCATGATTGACAGCGGAGAGAAAATTTTTTCCGGTACGACGGTCAAACTGCAGGTGACTGCTGACGGCGGCACCACCTGGACGGACGCAACTGACTGGTCCGGTGCTCCGCTTACTGTGGTGACCGGGTCTGACGGAAAATATGAATTTAAGGGCGTCCGCAGCGGCCAGTTCCGCGTGCTGGCGGCAGTTTCTTCCAATCAGGCTGTTTCCGCAGCCGACCGCATCGTAAATAAGAAAAGTACATCGCTGCCGGCTGAGGTTACTGCAGCTTCCGGTACACAGGGCAGCGTTGACAATGATGCATCGCCGGGTCTGATAACGAACAGCGGCGTGACCTGGGCTGTAGTGCAGACCCTGAGCAAGACCGGCAGTACATTTACCCCTTCTGCCAGCACGTATTATACCCATAATGTTGATTTTGGCATTGTGGCGACAGCGCAACTTAAGAAGACGGCTGTGGCTGTCGGAACGGGTGCGGAGGCAACCGGCACATCATCCGCACCTGCAGATGTACTTTATGGCGACAGCATCAGATATACAATTGTTCTCAGTAATATGGGATCCGGCTCGACAGGCAGCCCGTACGGAACAATCAGCGGAACAGGGAGCAGCCTGGATATCGTTGCAGGCACATCCGTTGCAGATACGCTTCCGGCCGGGACGGCTTATGTTTCTTCGACTGTCGGCGGTGCTGCGGCCACTCCGGAAATTTCAGGACAGACGCTGACGTTTCGCAACTTGCAGAGCATTTTCCAGGGCGGTACGCTGACGATTACTGTTACAGCACGTGTCATATCTCCCAACATTTCTCTGGTCAATACTGCTGCCTTTACAGATCTTGACGGTACACAGAATGTTTCCAACGGGACCTACCAGCATTCGAAAGGCCTGGTACTTAAAATTACGAAGGCTGTCAAAGGAGGGGCGGCAGACCTTAGGAAAAGCTTTTCTTTTTATATAAACCCCGGCTATGGACAAAGCGGAACACCTGCACTGAACGGTCTTTCTGCTCTTGTAAGTCCTTATGGGATTCATGACGATTTGAACAATGCAGATGTTTCCGCCGGCACGACCGCTGCCTATGGCTCAAATACAAGTATCAGCCTGAAAAATGGACAAAGTATAACCATCCGTGATCTGCCGGTCAATTTGGTTTATGTCATCCAGGAGACTGACAATACGGATTATGCCGTTTCTGTATCGATTGATAATAAGACGGTTAACGGCGGTACCGCAAATACTGGAGCTTACTATCCTCAGTACGGGAATGTAAGGGCCGTACTGAATTATAACGACGCGGAGGTTCATTATACCAACACAAAAAACAGAGCTGTCCCGACAGGCATCATACTTGAAATCTGGCCTTATATTCTGGCGGTTCTGATTGTGTCCGGCATTGGGGCTGGACTGATTGTCCTCCGTGTCCGTGGGAAGAAAGACAGGGACAGATACGGGAAGCGCAGTCACGCTGATTCAAATAACGATAACGAAGGATTGTAAGGAGATAAACAGTGGCAAAAAGTTTTGAGGAGATTGCAAATCTCTTAGAGCATACAAAATTCAAACGCAAGTGGTTTGGCGGAGTTGATGAAGAAGATGTCTGGATCAAACTCGGACGGCTTCAGGAGGAATATTCCGAACTGATTAAAGAAATAAAACGTCAAAGCGGTATTGATGCAGAAGAAACTTTGAAAAACAGGAGACCGGATGAAACAGAAAAATAAATCACATGGTCCGCCGGGTAAAGAATCTCCGCCCCTTAAGCCGGAGAAGGTGATCGAAAAACGGAAAAGAAATCTGGAGATGCGCCGTGATTTTTTAAAACTGATCAGGAA
>DCDB01000178.1 GCA_002316215.1 Lachnospiraceae bacterium UBA1066
TCCAGATTGATGGATCCGATGACCGCCGTCGTATCATCCGAAAGCATACATTTTGAGTGGATGAACCCCGGAGTATACTCAAAGATACGGGCTCCCGCCTCTAAAAGCTCACCGTAATTGGACCTGGTCAGCAGATACACGATCTTCTTATCCGGAATTCCGGGAGTCACAATACGGACGTCGATCCCCGATCTTCCGGCCTGGCAAAGGGCCTGCGTCAGGTAGCTGTCAAGCACGAGATATGGCGTATAGATATAAATATATTTCTGCGCATGGGAAATAAGGTCGGCATAGACATTCTCACCGACGGCCTCATCATCAAGAGGCATATCCGAAAAAGCCTGGACAAAGCCTTCTTTCGCCGGCAGCTCTTCATTTTCCCGGATAAAGCTGCGGAAATCAGAGCCGTCCCCTGTCACCGCATACCATATCTGGAGGAACATCGACGTCATATTAAGAACAGAAGGCCCGGTAATGCGCACCCCGGCATCCTTCCAGACTCCGAAACGCATCTTTCGGTTAATGTATTCATCAGCCACGTTGAAGCCGCCTGTATAAGCGACCCGTCCGTCAATATTCAGGATCTTCCTGTGGTCGCGGTTATTGACAATCAGAGAAACAATAAGCCTGACCTTATTAAAGCAGACGCATTTAATACCCTGCGCCTGAAGCTTTTTATAATAATGATACGGTATGGCCGAAGCGCTTCCGAAATCATCATATATGACACGAACCTCGACGCCTTCCGCTGCTTTTTGGACAAGGATCCGTCTTATTTCATCCCAGAACACACCTTCACCGATGATAAAGTATTCCATAAAAATGAAATTCTTCGCACTCCTTAAATCTTCCAGCATGTCCGGCAGCACATCATCACCAAAGGGATAGTATTTCGTCCCGGTGTTCCTGCTTAAGGCAAAGCCCGAAGAATTCCGTATATAATCCGATTGGCGCAGAGCTTCAGGTTTCTCTTCTTTCAGCAGAGCGCGGTCTTTCTCTTTGCTTTTAACAAATCTGTAGCTGTAAAGCTCTCCCGCCTTCATCCGCCTGCGGAGCGTGGTCTTAAGCCGTGAATTTCCGTACATGAAATAAAGCACGATACCGAAGACCGGTACGGCCAGCATAAGAACGACCCATGCGATCTGGTAAGATGGATTAATGCGCCGGTTAAGTGTCCAGAGCGTGAGGATAATCGCCAGGATCCGAAAAGCAAAGTTAATCCATGGCGATATCGACATCAGAAAAGTCACGCTCATATAGAGCCAGAAGATTTCCGACAGGATGGCTACGGCAAATATAAATATTCTGCTTGTTAATGCTTTCAGGACTTTTTTCATTCAGGCGCCAAATAAATAATGGATGAAAAAAATCCCTGACGCAGGCCAGGGATTTTTTTTCTTTAGTTATACTTCCTCTTGCGGGCCGCTTCAGATTTCTTCTTGCGGCGTACAGACGGCTTCTCGTAATGTTCACGCTTGCGGATTTCCTGCTGGATTCCCGCCTTCGCGCAGCTGCGCTTAAATCTTCTGAGCGCACTGTCAAGGGATTCATTCTCTTTTACGATAATTCCTGCCATGGATTTGATTTCACCTCCCCCTTAAACCTTTCGGGGTTTTCATTATGATGCTTTAGAATGCTCCGTCGATATCCGATTTTTGCAATCCACGAATCATTATATACTTAAAATGAACTTCCCGTCAATGAAAAAATGTACGAATTGCAAGTATTTAGCCCCATATAAACATTTTATGCCGGTTATAAACCGTCGGAATCTCATTAACGGCTGCAAGGAATTATCGCTCAAGCTGCCCTGCTGCGATCTCACGCGCCTTTTCCACTGCTGCGTCGATTTTGGATGCGTCTTTTCCGCCGGCCTGGGCCATGTTCGGACGTCCGCCTCCGCCGCCTCCGACGATTTTTGCTGTTTCCTTAATAAGATTGCCTGCATGGGCACCCTTCTTCACGGCTCCGTCCGTTGCCATGCACAGAAGGCTGACCCTGCCGCCCTCATTTTCTCCGTCCGAGGAGGCAAGGAAAATCACCGATTCACCCAGCTTCTCCTTAAGAGAATCTCCGAGATCCCGCATACCGTTCATATCAACACCCTGTAGCTTCCGGGCTATGATCTTGATTCCGGCTGCATCAACAGCATCCTTTGTCGGATCTCCGAGGGCCTCCTTTGCCGCTTTCGCTTTCATCGACTCAATCTCGGAATTCAGGCTGCGAACTTCATCCATCAGCTTTCTTGCGCGTTCCGGAGCTTCTTCACGGGTCGTTTTCAGCTCTTTTGCAACCTCCGTCAGCGCATCCTCAATCTTCCGGTAGTATGAAAAGACATTGCGCCCTGTCAGGGCTTCAATCCGGCGCACGCCGGAAGCGATCCCCGTCTCGCTTAAAATCATAAACGCCTGGATTTCATTCGTGTTTTTAACATGCGTGCCGCCGCAGAATTCTTTCGAGAAATCACCCATGGAAACGACACGGACTTTTTCACCGTATTTTTCGCCGAAGAGCGCCATCGCCCCGGTTTTCTTCGCCTCATCGATGCTCATGACATCCGTATGAACCGGAAGCCCGGCGCGGATTTCTTTATTGACGATTTTCTCAACGGCAGCGATTTCTTCCATTGTCATCGGTTTAAAATGAACGAAGTCGAAGCGGAGCCTTGTCGGTGAAACGAAAGATCCCTTCTGTTCGACGTGATCGCCCAGAACCGTACGCAGAGCCTTCTGCAGAAGATGCGTCGCGCTGTGGTTTTTCTCGGTATCGAGACGCAGTTCCTCATCAACTTCAAGGTCCGCCGTATCCCCGTCCTTTATCATGCCGCGTACCATTTCACCTACGTGGCCTACACGTCCGCCGCGCAGCGGAATCGTGTCCTCTACCTTAAACTCACCTTCCTTTGTACGGATGATGCCGGTATCGCCGGTCTGGCCGCCCATAGTCGCGTAAAAAGGTGTTTTTGAAACGACGACAGTTCCGCGCTCACCCTCCGAAAGGGCCTGCACAATTTCATCCTCTGTCGTCATGACCTCAACTTCCGATTCATCCTCCAGGGTGTCGTAGCCGGTAAATACCGTCGTGACCTTCGGATCGATATCATCGTAAACGGTAGCATCCGCTCCCATATAATTCGTCTTATTCCGGGCAGCGCGGGCACGCTCCTTCTGCTCTTTCATGCATTTTTCAAATGAAACTTCATCAACGCCATAGCCTTTTTCCGCCAGTATATCCTTTGTCAGATCGAGAGGGAAGCCATAGGTATCATAAAGTTCAAAAGCCTTCTCACCGGATAAAACCTTTTTTACGTCCGCGGCCTTTGCACCGTTTCTTTCTTCAGCTCCGTTCTGATCCGCCCGGCCTTCCGGAACCGCAGCAGCACTCAAAGTTCCCATTTTGCCGCTGTCAGTATTCTCTTCCATTTCCTTTTCAAGATCGGCCAGTATCTTAAGCCCCTGGTCAATCGTCTTGGCGAACTGCTCTTCTTCCTTTTCCAGAACCTCGCGGATGAATTTCTGCTTTTCTTCAAGCTCAGGATAGCCGTCCTTTGAGGTATCCGCCACTGTCGCGGACAGATCCGCGAGGAAGTTTCCGCTGATGCCGAGAAGCCTTCCGTGACGGGCGGCGCGGCGGATCAGGCGGCGCAGTACATAGCCGCGCCCTTCATTCGAGGGCATAATTCCGTCGGAAATCATGAACGTTGCCGAGCGGATATGATCCGTAATCACACGGATCGAAACATCGTCTTCATGCTTTTCATGATAGGTCTTGCCTGCAATCTCACAGACCCGGTCGCGAAGCGCGCGGATCGTATCGATGTCGAACATGGAATCGACATCCTGCACCGCAACGGCCAGCCGTTCAAGTCCCATGCCCGTATCAATATTCTTCTGCTTCAGGGTCGTATAGTTGCCGTTTCCGTCATTTTCGAACTGCGTAAAAACGTCATTCCAGATTTCCATAAAACGGTCGCAGTCACAGCCCGGCCCGCAGGTCGGTTTGCCGCAGCCGTATTTTTCACCGCGGTCATAATAGACTTCCGAACACGGTCCGCAGGGCCCCGCTCCGTGCTCCCAGAAATTGTCTTCCTTGCCGAATTTGTAAATGCGCTCTTCCGGAACGCCGATTTCATCGCGCCAGATCTTAAACGCCTCATCGTCATCAAGGTAGACCGACGGATACAGACGATCCTTATCAAGCCCGACAACTTCGGTCAGGAATTCCCACGTCCAGTGAAGAGCCTCCGTCTTGAAATAATCGCCGAAAGAAAAATTTCCGAGCATTTCAAAAAAGGTTCCGTGACGGGAGGTATGCCCGACATTTTCAATATCACCCGTGCGGATGCACTTCTGGCACGTCGTGACACGTCTCCTCGGCGGAATTTCCGCACCCGTAAAATACGGTTTCAGGGGAGCCATACCGGCATTGATCAGCAGCAGGCTCTTGTCGTTGTGGGGCACAAGTGAGAAAGATTTCATCACAAGATGTCCCTTGCTCTCATAAAAGTCAAGAAACATCCTGCGCAGTTCATTAACGCCGTATTTTTCCATAATTTCCTCCATAAATGCGGAATGTCCGAATACAAAAGCCCGGACGAAGCGCATATCTTTCCGATACGCGTCATTTCGTGTTCAGGCCATAGAATGATCGGGATTGCTCCGGATTCCGCCGATTGTTTCATATTCTAGCACAGGGATGGATTTTAGACAAGGTTCCATATGCCGCCTTTGCCTACATTTCATCCCCGCATGGCATCAGCCGCAGACGTCGCAAGCCGGTCGCAGCGTTCATTTTCCGGATGGCCATCGTGACCCTTTACCCAATTCCAGGCAATGTGATGCGGTGCGGCGGCAGTAAGCAGCCTCTGCCAGAGATCCTGATTCAATACAGGCTTCTTATCGGATTTCTTCCAGCCGTTTTTCTGCCAGGAGGCAAGCCATCCCTTATTGAAGGCATCCACAAGATATTTTGAATCCGAATACAGCTCGACATTGCACGGGCGGTTCAGAGCTTCAAGACCCGCAATCGCCGCCATCAGTTCCATCCGGTTATTGCTGGTTCTGACAAAGCCTTCCGATATTTCTTTCTCATGCAACTCGCCTTTGGCATCCGTAAACTGAAGGACAGCGCCGTAGCCGCCCGGTCCTTCCGGGTTCCCGCGTGCAGCGCCGTCCGTGAATATCTTTACATCCATATTAATCCCCGTTCCTCAGCTTTTCTTTCAGGTATTCATATCGTTTCTTTTTTTCAGCTTTCATAAAATGCCCGGCGGAATTCCGTTTCTGGATCGTTTTCTTGTCATAAATAAGATTCTTTGCTTCCTCACCGAACTGTTCCGATGTCAGGTCAAAAACACAATCATCTGCATAATTATAGCAATGGATATTGCCTCCCTCCGTGACCATGCCGTATACTTCTCCTCCGAAAATATCCTGTGCCAGGAAGGCCGTAACGGAACATTGGCCGAGGGTCTTGTTTTCCGGCGTCCACTCCGACCTCATTCTAGGGGCACAGGTTTCGGCGCACCATATATCCAGGAGGGCATCATATAAGTCAAGCGGCGTCTCAATCCCCTTATACATCGAATTTTTTGCTTTCACATTTCCTGCTTCTGCGCTTCCGTAAAAATGATATGCCATTCCGCTCCTTCGGATAAACCAACATCTTATGCCGGTTTCCATTCACCTGTCTTTTCAAAAACCTCAGCTTCTGTCTGAGCCGCTTCAACGACATCCGGATCATAGCCGGCAATGCCGAGCAGTTTGATCGCATTGCGCGTTGTCGCGCGGCCGCCTCTCAGCTGATAATTGAAAATGACGTCATTTTCCTTTACTTCCTCCTCGAAATGCCAGTTGCAGTATTTACTTTTAAGGATATAGGAAAGTTCAATATCATGTGTAGCGGCAAATGTAATGACATTGGGCTTGTCAAGGGCGCTCAGGATCTGCGACGAAGCCGCAATCCTTTCAATCGTATTTGTCCCGCGCAGCACTTCGTCAATGATGCCCAGCACCGGCGCCCGGCTGCCCGCCATATCTTTCCGCCTGCCGTCAGATTCTTCTGTACTCGCTTTTTCCTGTGCCACAGCAGCATCCATCCCCGGCGCTTCTTGCGCCGCAGCGGCAGCAACCATCCCCGGGTTTTCCTTTGCTGCATCCAGGATGCGTTTGAGGGATTTTATCTCAACGATAAAGTAGCTTTCTCCTCCGCCCAGGTTGTCCGACAGCGCCATGGAAGTATAAAGCCTTAAAAACGGCGCCTTATAGACACGTGCAGGGACAGTATCGATGCTCTGCGCCATCACAACGCAGATGGCGATATTTTTTAAGAAAGTAGACTTTCCGGAAGCGTTGGATCCGGTAACAAGATTGCCGCCTTTAGTCTTAATTGAATTAGCGACAGGATTCGAAATAAGAGGGTGGTACATATCCTCAATCTCAAGACGCACGCCCGCCTCATTCTCCGAAGGGAATTCCGAAAACTCTCCGCGGCACCAAGCCGGCAGATAATTGCGGAAGGAAGCGCACGCGACAGCTGCGTCGAGCGATCCCAGAAGCTCAATCAGCCGCATGCAGTCCTCTTCATGACCTTCATAAGAATCCAGCATCTGATCGAACTTAATAAGATCAATATGAAAAATCATTTTTAAATATTCAAGAAGTGCATCTCCGATGCCCATGCCGACCTGTCCGCCGGAGGTAACCAGGAACGCTCCCCTTCCGAAAGAAGCCATTTTCGAATAAGTTTCTTTCATCGGCACGGTATAATCGGCAAGCTCCGGAATATCCAGTTTTAAAATAGATTTTGCTCCGTTCAGGAGACACAGTATACACTGGAAACTCCGGATATAAATCTGGGTACTGTCGCGCATATGAAGATAAACATAAAGATTAATAAAAAATGCCGGCAGCAGGATGGCAAGTGCAGCCAATGGGGAAATAAAAATTATCACTATCCCGACTACAGACAGAAGGCCAAGCAGAATAAATTTCATTTTACCGACATGCTCCGCCTGTTTTAAAAAAACGATATAGTCATAAAATGACATCGTACGCATACGGCCGACACCGGAAAGAGCGTACTGCACTTTCATACGCTCCTTCTCGTGGCTGCCGAAATAATCCATGAGCGCACTGCGGCGCTTTAATTCTTCCTCTTTAAAGCAGGGATGACGCATCCAGGAATAAAGCACGTCCTCGCCCGGTGACGAAACCGTATTATTGATCTGAAGATAAATACTGTCCAGATCGCTGTCATGCCAGGTAATATCATCGATATGATATGCCTCTTCTTTTTCGTTTCCGGATAAATTCTTATCGGAAAAATGACGGATGCTTTCAAAAGCCTCGGCAGAATATTCCTGGGTCGGCGCCTTTCCCCAGCTTCGTTCCACCCAGCGTCTGAAAGATGCTTTCCTGTTACGGTTTTCGTTAATAATCATCACCGCCATGACAAGCACGATCAGGCCCAGGATGATTATTCCAGCCGCTAAATTAGCCATTCACTATATGCCTCCCGGCAGTTTTTCCCTCTTCTGCCCTCTTTTGTCCGTCGCGATGTTCTTTAAATTCCTGCTAAATAAACCGCCGGCTGCTCATTCCTCACCACACCTCAGAATCGAGAAAGAAAACATGCCCGCCTGCATAATACGGATATACGAATGTATTCTTACCGCTGCCGTAACCGGAAGTAAAATTCGGATGTTTTCCATCCGCCGCATATTTGTTCCAGGAATTCGGCGTCATAAACGAATTATAAATGAAATCCGAAGGCTTTATAACCGTCCCGGAAGGCAGAACCTTGGAGCTGCTGGTCGTGGCCGAAGTCTCTGTATACAGCGTTGCATCCTTTTCCAGCGTTATATTCTCTTTGTTCAAGACCTTTGCAGCAGCACTCCGCGCTTTGGAAAGATAAGAGGCATTGCCGTTTACGATATCGTTCAGACAATCCGTAAGCGCTCCGTCACGCGCCACCTGCCACTGCTGCCATTCATAGATCATATTGGCGAGTGTTCCGGGATATTCGATGTAATCATTATTTTTTGCCGCAGTGATGCCTTCCTGCATTCTTGTCTCAATGACATAGCCTACCATCATCATCCCGGCGACTCCCTGATCTCCGGCCTCCGTATAGAGCACACCGGCAAGCAGGTCATTTTCAGAAATATCCGTACCTACCTGCGGATCTGTCAGGAATTCTATTTCCGTTTTAAAAATTTTTCCTGTGGCCGGATCCTTTGCATAGGTATATGGACGGCCTGAAGAAACAAGATTCAATTGCGTCATATAAAATGCCTGCGCTTTCGAGCCGTTTCCGGTATAAATCTGAATATTCGTGCCGTCTTCCGTACGACCGCCCAAACAGTCAAGATATTTACCGCTCCCTTTTCCCTCAAAACGATAAACTCCCCGGCAGCCGGTTACCTTCCAAAGCTGTGCATCCGTGCTATTAGATATATACTGCCAGACATTTGCAAAATCCGCACTGCTGTTCCCCCTTACATCAAGCGCCTTTTTTGAACCCATGCAGATAATGCTGTAGTAGCCGCTGCTGTTCTTTGCAACTATAAATTCCTGATATTCGGATCCCCTGTCCTGTTCCAGCTGTACATTTGCACAGTCATCCGAAGATTCGCCTGCAACCGAAACCAGCGCGCTCCGGTCATTTTTACTCCCTAATGTATAGACCCCGTCAGGAAGCTCAACATTCGGTTCATCCGTCGGAATGAACTTCCAGGACTGTGCAGCCGTGCCATTTGCAGTATACATCTGAACATTCGTGCCTTCGGACGTATCGCCTCCGCTGACATCCACCGCCAGAGTATGAAGGTTTCCCTTTGCAATCGTATAATATCCGCTTACTGAACTGTTGGAGACGTAGAATATCTGAGCCTCAGAACCGCTTGAGTCATATTGATCGAGATTAGTGCCTGAACTCGAAGCATTTCCGTAAATATCCAGTACCTTTCCCGACAGACAGGACTCAAATGAATAATATCCTTCACCCAGATTATGAATATAGAATACTTCCCCTGCATCTCCTACAGTCAGCTTCTCGAGCTCTGCATTAGCCAGATTGATCCAGGAATCACCGGCTATGCCGAGGCAGCGGTCCTGCGAAAGCAAAGATATGATATTATAATATCCGTCTTTTATTACGGCCTGATCTGCCAGTTGGACAAATTTCCACTGCTGTGCCGCACTATTATTGGACGTATATATCTGGACATTCTGCTGATTCGCTGAAATGCCTCCGAAAACATCTAAAACCTTATTTGTGTAGGAAGCCTGTATTGTACAGCAGCCTTCGTCCGCACTGGCGCCGATATACCATCGCTGTGCCTGCGATCCGTTGTCTGTGTACTGCCAGACATTCGTGAAATTTGCGGTACCGGCACCGGAGACATCCAGCATTTTCCCGGAATTTTTATTCATGATACTGTAAAGACCGTTCCCGTAGTTTTCAACATAATAGATCTGGGCACCGCTCTTATTGAAAGAATAAATCTGTGCATTTGCACCGCTTGCCGTAGAAGCGCCGCTAATGTCCAGAGCCTTGGACTGGTCAAGATTCGAAAGAATATAATAATACCCGGTATCAATTCCCGCATCGGCGTTCAGGGCACCGGCATACGATCCGGCAAGGGCGGTATCCTCTTCAGCTGATGCAGCCAAAGCCGTTGACTGTGAATCTGTCTGCTGACTTCCATCCGCTGCCGATTCCGTCTGGGCCTTTGCAGCTGCTGCGTCCGCACCGGCTGAATTTGTCGAAGACTGAGCTCCTGCAGCCTCTGAAACGGTCGAATCTGTCGCAGCCGAACCTGTCGCAGCCGAATCTGTCGCAGCCGAACCCGTCTTCACCTGAGTGCCGGCGGCCTGTGCGTCGGCCGTATCCGCCGTTGACTGAGTACCTGTGGATTCCGCGGCGGTTGAATCCGTCGCAGACTGAGTGCCTGTTGTTCCTGCGGCTGTTTGATCCGCGGCTGT
>DCDB01000336.1 GCA_002316215.1 Lachnospiraceae bacterium UBA1066
CATTTTATGATCAGATTTATTCACTTCGTTATGCTCTGATCGTCATCGCGATCCTTCTTCTGATTCTTCTGGCGGTAAGTTTTGTCTTCCTCATGTGCTCCGCCGGCCACCGACGCAATCATGCGGAAATCGTATCCGGCTGGACACACCGGATTCCATTCGAGTTCGTTCTGGTACCGATGACAGCGGCAATATGCTATTCATTCCTCACATTCATCCGCATGGCTGATCTTACAGCGGAAGGTCTGATCATACTGGGAACTGCGGCGGCCGTAATTTCATTTCTCGGAACGACACTGTGTATGAATTTTGCGGTGCGGACTAAACTTGGCGCCTGGTGGAAAAACACGCTCGTCTTTCAGCTGCTGCATCTGCTGCGGAACTTTTTCAAGGCGCTCCCGGTCGTTTGGAAGACGGTTCTTTGTTTTCTGGGACTGTGTCTTGTCGAACTCTTTTTCATCGGCGGAATCGGTCTCAGCGCAGGTGCCTTTGCTTTCGGGTGGTTCGTGGAGAAACTTCTGCTCGGCGGGGCGGCGGTCTGTCTTGCCTTCACCATGCGCTCTTTAAAGAAGGGCGGAGAGGCGCTGGCCGGAGGAAATCTTTCCTATCAGGTCGATACGAAGAACATGATCTGGGACCTGAAGGAACACGGCGAGAACCTAAACAGCATCGGGGCCGTGATGTCGCAGGCCATCGAGGAGCGCATGAAGAGCGAACGCATGAAGGCGGAGCTGGTCACGAATGTTTCCCATGACATCAAGACGCCGCTGACTTCCATCATCAATTATTCGGATTTGATTTCCAAAGAGTCCTGTGAAAATGAAAACATCCGTGAGTATGCCGCTGTCCTGCTGAAGCAGTCGGAGCGTCTGAAGAAGATGCTGGAGAACCTCATCGAGGCATCGAAGGCATCCACGGGGAACATCGAGGTTTCCCTTGCATCCTGCGATGCCGGGGTGATCCTCACGCAGGCGGCCGGAGAGTATGAAGGCAGGATGAAGGCGGCCGGGCTGTCGCTGATTGCAAAACAACCGGAAAAATCCGTGCGGATCATGGCAGACGGCAGGCTTCTTTGGCGGGTGTTTGATAATCTCCTGAACAATATCTGCAAATATGCGCAGGGCGGCACGAGAGTTTATATCACACTGGAGGAGAAAGACGGGGATGCCTTCATTTCCTTCAAGAATACGTCGAAATATCCGCTCGACATCACGGCGGAGGAACTGACGGAACGTTTCGTGCGCGGGGACAAGTCACGCAGCACGGAAGGTAGCGGCCTAGGGCTTTCCATAGCGAAAAACCTGACGGAACTGCAGGGAGGCACATTTCATCTCTCCATCGACGGGGATCTGTTCAAGGCCACGCTGAAATTTACCATTATCGTTTAAAGACACTTATCAAGATAATTATATATCATTTTTTCTCTCTGAAAGTTGCGTTTGCCGGACTTTTATAGGGTGAGACTTTTTATACAAATGATTCCTTTGGCAGCAGTAAAGTCGAAGAGTAATGAATTAAAGCGTGATGATACTATTCAGAAAAGCGCATTGACATGATCAAAGGAGGTGAAACGGTGTTTTTGAAGAATCTAAAATTAGAAAAGAACTTTCGTTATATGAGAAATCAAGGGCGCATACGTAAAATCAGGTAAAAGGAATTTTGAACCAATATTCTTTTGGGCCGTTACATATGAGGAAAATAGATTTTCCGGGGAAGGAATGTTATACTGTAAGCATTATGGAAAGTGGCAGCTGGAAGCTGTAAGTGAGGTTTAATGATGACATTAGCAGAGGCTTCGCACGGCCCGTCCTGGGTACTATATCTTATAACGGTAATGTTTCTTGCTGCTGATGTTCTGTTTATTTCAGGACACGGGGCGTGGCTTATTGCCGGATACAACACGGCATCAAAATCCGAGAAGGCTAAATATGACGAAAAGAAACTGTGCCGTTCCTTTGGAATCGCTCTTCTGCCAATACCAATCGTCCTGCTGGCTGCCTGTCTCTTTGAACAGGTACTTCCGGCTTCCTTTGCTTATATCATGTGTACGGTCATCGTGCTTGACGTCATTGCCTTGCTGATCGTCGGAAATGTCACAGGAAGAAAAAATAAGCCATAAAAGTGCAGGTGCTATATGAATGAAGCTGTTACAGCGACAGATGAAAAGTTTTTATTGATATCCAAACGGAAATAGATAGCAAAAGTGATTTATAACATTTTATATTTGGAATGGGGAAGACCATTCTACAGATTATGCAAACAGAAGAAATTCAAGCGAGAATAGCTGAACTTGAAAAAGAAAATAAATATCTGAAATCTCTGTTGGACGATGCAGGGATTAACTACACATGCCAAAACAATGAAACAGCAGATCGATATGATGCAAATCAGGGCGCCCGTATCCTGCAAAAATCAGTCACAGAAGAGGATGCCAATCGTTTTTTCTCCATGTTCTGGGGACGCACAGACGTATACGCGAAACGGAGCATAAAGAAATCTACAGGCGAGGCATCTTATTATACGCAATGTGATAATTTCTGGAAACAGGGATGCCCGCGTCGTACCGGCAGCAAGATAAAGTGCAGGGACTGCGACAGGCAGCAATATTCAAAACTTGGCATCCGACAGATCCTGTCTCATTTGAAAGGGGAGTCTTCGGACGCGACGGATGTTATCGGAATCTATCCGTTATTGGCTGACCATACATGCCGGTTTATTGTCTTTGATTTTGACAATCATGACAAGAACGCTGAAAAGAGGGACTTTGCAAATACTGATGATGCATGGAAGGAAGAAGTTGATACTGTTCGCGATATCTGCGAAATAAATGGAATCGATGAGCTTACGGAGCGTTCAAGATCAGGACGCGGGGCTCATATCTGGATCTTTTTTCAGAAACCGATTGAAGCAGTCCTTGCAAGGAGATTCGGGAATGCCCTTCTGGAAAAAGGAGCGGAATCCATAAACATGAAAACGTTCCGGTATTATGACCGGATGCTGCCGATGCAGGATTTTCTTCCGGAAGGCAGCATTGGGAATCTGATAGCGCTTCCGTTACAGGGGAAGGCTCTTTTGGAAGGCAACAGTGCATTCATTGATGAAAACTGGAATGCCTATCCCGATCAATGGAAGGTATTATTCAGTAAACAGAAATTATCGCAGGAATTTATAGAAAGCAGGTTACAGGAATGGAAAGTGCCTGATTCTTCTGAAGATGAAGAAAATGTAGATTTACCCAAAGATGGAGAAAAACCATGGGATAAGACGAAGGACTTCCACCGCGAGGATGTGGATGGAGCACTCAGCATTACACTTGCGGATGGAATCTATATCGATACGAATAATCTGAAAGCGAGAATCCAGAATCAGATCCGAAGACTGGCTGCATTCAGTAATCCTGTCTTTTTTAAGAATCAGGCGATTGGCCTTTCAAATTTTGAAAATTCCAGAATTATTTATCTGGGCAAGGATGAAGGGGACTATATCCGGATTCCCAGGGGGCTCCTGGAAAAACTGAATGAACGGTGTGAAAAAGCAGGGATTCCCTGCTCGATTGATGATAAAAGATGCGGCGGCCGTGAAATCCGCGTTGTTTTCAGCGGCTTGTTAAAAGAATCCCAGACCGCAGCGGCAGATGCTTTGCTGAAAAAGGATACCGGGATTCTTGACGCGGCAACGGCATTTGGCAAGACCGTGGTGTGCTGCAGTATTATTGCAAGGAAAAAAGTGAATACACTGATACTGCTGCAGTCTTCCTCGCTTTTGGAACAATGGCAGAAGGCACTGGAAAAGTTTCTGACGATCGATGAAGAACCGCCGGAATATCTGACGGCGGGAGGAAGGAAAAAACGCAGAAAGAGCGCGATCGGCTTTCTTCAGAATTCCCATGATTCAATGACAGGAATTATTGATGTGGCTATGGTCGGTTCCCTTTGCAAAAAAGAAGAATTCCATCCGCTGCTTAAGGAGTATGGATTAGTGATCCTGGACGAATGCCATCATGCCGCTGCCGATACGATTGTCAGTGTTCTGCAGGAAGTAAGGGCTAAGTACGTTTATGGTGTTTCTGCAACTCCGTTCAGGGGAGATGGCCTTGAGAAGATCAATTTCATGCTGCTTGGACCGATACGGTATAAATTCACAGCAAAGGACAGGGCTAAAGAACAAGGAATAGAGCATCTCGTCTATCCGAGATTCACAAGGGCAGTTGCCCCGAAGTTACAGCAGGAGCATATGCATCCTAACGAAGCATACGAACTTATTCGGGACAATGATGAGAGGGACAGGCAGATTGCGGAAGATGTCAGGAAATGTATCCATGATGGCAGGACACCGGTAATCCTTTCAAAATATATCGACCATTCGCTGAAGCTTTTTGGTCTCCTGAAGGACAGTGCAGATAAGGTGTTTTTGCTTACAGGGCATGATTCAAAGAAAGAGCATAAAGAAATATTGGAGAAAATGGATCATGTGAGTTCGGATGAGACTATGCTTCTCATTGCGACAGGAAAACTGATTGGGGAAGGCTTTGATTTCCCAAGGCTTGATACACTGATCATGGCAACACCGGTATCCGGCAGGAATGTCGTGGAGCAGTATGCCGGCCGTCTGAACAGGGACTATGAAGGCAAAAAATCAGTTGTCATTTATGACTATGTCGACAGCCACATTTCCATGTTTGATAAAATGTATTATAAACGGCTGAAGGCCTATAAACAGATCGGCTATGATATCTTCAATGGTGAGAAGAGGTTAAAACAGGAAGTTAATTCGATATTCAGCATAGATAATTATCAGGAGATATTCCAAAAAGACCTCCTGGGGGCAGCTTCGGAAATCATCATTTCGAGTCCGGCAATCAGCGGAAGAAAAGTATATGACATGATGGCCCTGCTTAAAGAGAAACAGGAATCCGGTGTAAAGGTCGTTATTGTCACATGGAATCCTGATTCCTATGGATACGGGGACAGCGGGTATTGGATGAAACTTCAGGAAGATATGCGGCAGGGAGGATTCGAGATGGAACTTGTTGATGACTTCTGTGAACATTACTGCGTCATTGATAAGGAAATCGTCTGGTATGGCAGCATGAACTTCTTGGGGAAAGAGGATGCGGAGGATAATCTGATGCGGGTATGCAGCAAGAGGATTGCAGCAGAGGTGCTGGAACTGACATTTGGAAAGGCGAAGGTTATGAATCAAAATGAAAACGTGACAAATTGTCACGCTTTGAAAATGCTGCCAAACGATAAAAAGTACATACAGGAAATTTGATTACGGATATGCCTTGACGGCATTGTGAAAATATGCAATAGTATATGTAATAAATGGCAGTAAATGACAATAACTGCCAAATATTACATGAGGCAATGACATGAGTGAACTGGAATGTCTGCATAAAGAGAAAATTATGAAATCAGAGCTTTATCGGGAAATGCAGAAAAGCACTCCCGGTTTAAGCTATAATGCGTTTACGCTGCGGATACATCGATTGGTCAAAGAAGGCAAGCTTGTTAAGATAGGCCGCGATGTTTATTCCCCTTGTGAGAATGTAAGAAAAATCTATAATCATGAGTATTCGGCGACGGCGGAAAAGGCAGCAGCTCTTTTGATCAGCCAATTCCCAGGGACTGATTTCCGCATTTTTGAGCTGACTCAACTGAATGATTTCCTGAATCATCTGATTGCACGAAACTATCTGTTCATCTCAACTGTAGGAGAATCATCGGATTTTATTTTTGATCCGATGCGGAACCTATTTCCCGGAAATGTGATGCTCCGTCCGGATAAGGAGAATTATTTCCGTTACCGTACTGACGACACGATCATCCTACAGAAGCTTCCCACAGAAACTCCAAAAGGTCGGAAACAATTCTGGCATACGGATCTGGAAAAAATGCTGGTCGATGTATTTGTGGATCCATTAATCAGAGGAAGTTTTTCCGAAAACGAGATACCGATGATATACGAGGATTCATTTTCGGAATACATTCTTGATAAAGACCGGCTGTCCCGCTATGCAAGACGCAGGGGAGCGGAAAGAAAGCTCAGGGAATACATCAGCAAAGAGACAGAAATCTCTTTGAGAAGGGAGTAAATATGCTTCTAAAAGAGAATTTTACCGAGCATCATATCCGCGAGCTGCAGAAAATAAGCGGCCGAGATCCAGCATTGATTGAGAGGGCTGTTTATGCATTTGGTCTGCTTGACGCAATTAGTACCGTGGGTATGCCTTTTGTTTTTAAAGGCTGAACGAGCCTTATGCTGCTATTTGAACATCCGATGAGGTTGTCTACCGATATTGATATCATTGTCAATCCAGGAGTAGACATTGACCGATATATAAGGGAAGCTTCTAAAATATTCCCATTTGAAAGTATCGAGGAGCAGAAACGCAAGGGAAAAAACAACATCGAAAAACGGCACTTTAAATTCACATATGCATCTCCGTTGGCGCAGGGACGGACGCTTTATATCCTTTTGGATATCGTAATGGAAGAGAACCATTACGGGACAACCATTGAAAGGGAAATAAAGAACGAACTTCTTTTGACTACTCAGGATGATAGGAAAGTGCGGATGCCGGATATCAATGGAATACTTGCTGATAAGCTGACCGCATTTGCACCGAAGACAACAGGGATTCCGTTGCACAGCGGAAAGAACATGGAGATTATGAAACAATTCTATGATATATGCACCCTTATGGATAAGGCGGATGATTTCAAAGAGGTGGAGGAAACATATAAAGAAATCGTTACCGCAGAAATCGGTTACCGTGGCGGTAGAATCACTCGGGAGGATTGTTTAAAGGATTCTTATCAGGCGGCATTATGCATTGCCGGGCGCGGCAGAATCAATCCGGAAGAATATCGGGAATATCTGGAAGGAATCCGTGATCTTGGCGGACATATTTACATTGAACGCTATACGCCTGAAGTTGCAGCCATAAGAGCTCCGAAAGTTATGTATCTTGCGGCCTGTATGCTGAAGATGCAAATGTATGAAGCAATTGATAAGCCTGATGATTTTGTAAAAATGAAATTCCAGGACGATGGTCTCAAATGCCTTAAATATCTCCGGGCTCCGGCACCAATGTCATATGCTTATGCAATCCGGGCGGAAAGACTGATGAATGAAGCGCAGCGCAAGTCTGTCTAGGTCACAATGAAAGGGCGAAACTATCAATGCCTGAAGATCTAAAGCTGATATTGGATGAGTATAAGGAAAATATCAAGAGGATATTTGCTGAATCCTATGTGAAGATGATTCTGTATGGGTCTTATGCGCGCGGAGATAATCATGCCGGTTCCGATATTGACATCATGATTCTTACAACACTTTCGGATGTGGAAATTGCGAATATCGATGATCAGGTATCCGATATGACATATGACTTCAACTGGGAACATAAGGTTGAAATCATGCCGATTGTAAAGAACGCCGCTCATTTTAATTATTGGAAGAATGCCTATATTTTCTATAAGAATGTAGATGAAGAAGGTGTGGTTCTTGTATGAGCCCTGGAGAAATCGCAGGGGTAATTTCTGTGAAGACCCCGGATAGTTTATAGCAATTTCATTGCTGAATTTACCTAATGTTTTACCTAATTTTTATTGCAAATAAAGGCTTTATCGAGAATTAAAACTGAAAAACAGGCAACGGAGCAGGTTTTACGGATA
>DCDB01000216.1 GCA_002316215.1 Lachnospiraceae bacterium UBA1066
AAACATCCGTGCTTCGGCGGGTACTGTTAAAGTATGCGGAAAAGTCCGTGCTGCTTTGATAGGCCTGCCCGTTCCGGCCGGGAACGCTTCCATGAAATCCGGCGGTTTTTCCGGTATAGCCGGGCGCGTCCGCGCCTCTATCCTGCTCCGGCGCTCCCCCACGGCCGGGCAGGGATTTTCCGTGAGCCGTAAATGCGTCGTGGAAGGGAACGGTGCTGCTGCCCGGAAAATGAATTTCTTTTTTCTCCGGCTTTTTGTAGCCAAGATCCACCAGTTCCCGGGGAATTTCGTGTACAAACCGCGACATCGGGCTCATATTGACCTCGCCGCGCGTCATTCTTTCGGCAGCGCAGGTGAGCGTGAGCAGGGATTTCGCCCTGGTAATGCCGACGTAGCAGAGCCTGCGCTCCTCTTCGATTTCCGCATCGGGATCCTCCGCGTTGATCGACATCGAACTCGGGAACAGCCCTTCTTCCATGCCGGCCATATAGACGACCGGGAATTCCAGGCCTTTGGCCGAATGCAGCGTCATTAAGAGCACGCGGTCGTCGCCGTCATTTACCGTATCGATGTCAGCAATCAACGCCACTTCCTCCAGGAAACCCGAAAGTGTCGGATTCTCCGCCGTATCTTCGTACTGCACAGCCTTGGTGACAAGTTCGCCGATGTTCCCGATTCTTTCACGCGCCTCATCGGTATCCTCTTTCTCAAGTTCCGTCTGGTAGCCTGTGCTCTTTATGATCTCGTTCAGAAGCCCGCTCACGGAAAGCTCTCCGGATTTAACCGAAAGCTCATCGATAAAAGAGGTAAATCCTCTGATTTTCTTTACTGTAGCTGCGGAAAGCGTCGGAATCTTCGCCGCTTCATCCGCCGCTTCGAAAAATGAAATTCCTCCGGCCTGCGCGTAGTCGCTTATTTTTGCAATGGTCGTCGCGCCGATACCGCGCTTCGGTATATTGATGATTCGGTTGGCAGCCACGTCGTCGACCGCATTGTCGACGGTTTTTAAGTAGGCCAGCAGATCCTTAATCTCGCGGCGGGAATAGAAGTTGATGCCGCCGACGATTTTGTAAGGAACATTCAGCATCAGGAATTTCTCTTCAAAGACACGCGACTGGGCATTCGTCCTGTAGAGTACGGCAAAGTCCTTGTAATCCCATTCTCCGTTCCGGACGAAGCGCGCAATTTCGGCCGAAATGCTCTCGGCCTCATCAAAACCATTTTGAAAGCGTCTGAGACGTACCTTCGCGCCTTTGTCATTTTCCGTCCAAAGCTTTTTCTCCTTGCGTCCGCGGTTGTTCTTAATGACTTCATTTGCCGCGTCAAGAATATTCTGCGTCGAACGGTAGTTGCGCTCAAGCTTCACCACGCACGCATCCGGAAAGACCTTTTCAAAATTCAGGATATTGCCGATGTTGGCGCCGCGGAACTTGTATATGCTCTGGTCATCGTCGCCGACGACGCAGAGGTTCTTATAACGGCCCGCAAGGAGGCTCACGAAGCGGAACTGCGCCGTATTTGTATCCTGGTATTCGTCGACCATCAGATACCTGAAACGCTCCTGATAATACTCCAGTACTTCGGGGTAAGACTTAAAAAGCTCTACGGTCTTAACGATCAGGTCGTCGAAATCCATGGCGTTATTTTCTTTCAGGCGGTTCTGATAGTCCTCGTAAATCCCGGAAATCTGCCCGCTCCTCCAGTCGCTCCGGTTAAGGGAAGCATATTTTTCCGGAGAAATGAGTTCGTCCTTCGCCGAAGAAATCATCCGGAGGACTGCTTTTTCCTTCAGATTCTTCGGATCGATGTTCTTCCGGCGGAAAATCTCCTTCATCAGCGTCAGCTGATCATCGGTATCGTAAATGGAAAAATACCGCGTATAGCCCAGCTTGTCGGCATGGTTTCTTAAGATGCGGACACAGCAGGCGTGAAAGGTCATGACCCAGATTTCGCGCGAACCGAAACCGATGATATTATCGACCCTTTCCCGCATCTCGTCGGCCGCTTTATTCGTAAAGGTGATGGCCAGGATGCTGCCCGGCCGGACACCTTCTACGTCGATCAGATAGGCGATCCTGTGTACCAGGACACGCGTCTTACCGGATCCTGCACCCGCGAGGATCAGGACCGGGCCTTTCGTCGCGGTCACAGCCTCCTGCTGATCCGGATTCAATTTTTCCAGTATATCTTTTGCTTCCATTATTCTCCGTTTCAAAAGTAGTAATTATTTTTTAAATGAGAGTCCGGGAAATCGTGACACAATAGAACAATCCTAAACATCTTAAATTCCACACCCCAAAAGGCGGAAACTCGCGTAAGATGAATAAGACGCAATCCTTCCATATGAGCTTATGTGCACCGGGCTTTATTATATCAAACCTTCCGTCCGAAAGGAACCCCGACCCTATGAAAGACTTTTCGTTTATCCGGGTGTGCTATCCACACAAAGATTTCTGTCAGGAGACGGGTACTCTTCTATGTTAAGCTTTCCCTACAGCGATAGAGCTTCTCGTCCACGTCAGGACTTTTATCCTGCGATTGAAAGTTTTGCGGATACGATATGCAAAAAAAATAACTTGTCATCCGGTTCCAAAAACTATATGATGGTATCTGACATATATCAGGACGCAAAAGACATCCTGCCTAGAGGGAAATAATGAGGGAATCTCGCAGGCTTCCTGCTTACAGGAAAACTTCCGGATCAGCAGACAGAACTTCCTGCTTACAGGAAAGTC
>DCDB01000272.1 GCA_002316215.1 Lachnospiraceae bacterium UBA1066
TGTCTTTACGGAATTCCAGTAAGCAGACGTAAAACCGGCTTTCAGACGGTCCAGCATGGTCGGCTGATAAATATCTTCAAGAAAATACCGTTGGCAGCCTACTTCCAGCGGTCCCAGAAGAAAGATCCTGAGGGCTAAGACAATAAGCCAGGAAAACACAATGAGAAGAGCGGCAATGACAAGAAACACTCCGGAAACTTCCGGAATCTGGATACCCGGATTATGCACAAAGGGGCTGCTGCCTCCGCCGGCACTATAAGAATATTTTTTTGCGCCGCTTATGCCTCCCCCCACGGCACACAATGCAATCGTCATAATAATCGCAACCAGGACTGACTTCCAATAAGATCCGCTAAGAGCGGTTTTTCCCATCTGTTTCAATTGGGATCTGTTCCAGTTCATACTTAACCTCCTGCAAATTTTTCTGATAAAAGCCATGGTGTCAACAACAAAATTCCCGCAATCCTGCTCCATAATACCATATCCCTGTTTATTTTTCCAGACGTTTAAAGGAATCCCCCGACACGCGGTCAATGAACTTGGCTTCCGTTTTGGAATAGACAATTTTCTGCGCGGAGAACACGCTGTAATAGCCGGAAAGCATATAACTCACCGCAATGCAGAGAGCGAAGAAGCCCATCCCGCTGCCTCCGAAAAGTTCAAGTGCAATAAGGATCGAAGAAATCGGGCTGTTCGTGACGGCGCAAAAAACGCCGCACATGCCGCAGGCCGTACAGATATCCGCCGGCATTCCAAGGAAACCGGACATAAGACAGCCAAGCGAAGCTCCGATAAAGAAAGATGGAACAATTTCCCCGCCTTTATAACCGGCGCAGAGCGTAAGGCAGGTAAACACGATTTTTAAAATGAAGGCATACGGCGGTGCCGTACCCTGAAAGGATTCCAGGATAACTTCCCGTCCGACTCCGCAATAGTCCTGCGTATGAAGGAGCAAAGCCAGAAGCACAACAGCCGCCCCGCCTGCCGCTATGCGGAGATAAGGATTCTTAATCCATTTTTGGAAATTAGTACTGCAGAAATGCAGGGAAATGCAGAAAAAGATACCGACAACGGCGCAGGCAATCCCAAGAATAATCACTTTCGGAAAAGCAAGAGAGTAAAGAGAGGGGACATCCGTTACAGCGTAAGGCGCCTGCAGCGTTGCCGCTTTGAGATAAACTGCGAGCGAATGGGCAATAAAGGCCGAAAGGACACAAGGCACCAGCGCCGCATAGTAAAGGACGCCCACACTGACAAATTCCATCGGAAGAATGGTTGCGGCAATCGGCGTCCCGAACAGTGCCGCAAAAGCAGCGCTCATACCGGCCATAATCATGATTTCAGCATCGCTTTCATTCATGTGCAGCTTCTCTGCCGTAAAACTTGCCATGCTGCCCCCGAGCTGCAGTGCGGCGCCTTCACGTCCGGCTGATCCGCCGAAAAGATGCGTCAGCATCGTGGAAATGACAATCAGCGGCGTCACAACCAGAGGAATCGGTTTCTGCGTCCTTACCGCCTCAATAACCGTATTTGTCCCGTGATCGCCTTCACGTCCGGCCGCCTTATAAAGGAAAACCGTAAGGAGTCCTGCTGCGGGAAGTCCCAGGAGCATCCAGGGGTGTTCCAGACGAAACTTCGTTACCATCGTAATGCTCTTGCTGAAAATGCTTGAAACAAAACCAACCGATAGTCCGATAACAATCGATATGGCAATCCATTTCCCCAGGCTGATCAATGCTGTCTTAAAAGTCTTCATTTCCTTCCCCCCATGTTATACGGCCAATCTGCTTTCATCCTGATACTCATTTATTTCCTGTGATAAGCCTTACTTTTAAACAGCCGTATTCTCCGGTTCCGCAATCGTCCTGCCGGCAAAAAGCCCGGTCTGGAAACAAAAATCGTGCGGCGGCCTGTCCTTTTCCTCATCCGTACCCTCAAGACGGCTCAGCATCGTTTCTGCGACCTGTTTTCCGATCTTATCTGTCGGCTGGGTAATAAGCGTAAGCGCCGGACTGAACGCTTTTGCAAAGTCTTCATTTCCAAACCCTGCAAAAGAAAGCTTTTTCGGAATCGGTATTCCTTTCTCATTGATGGCAATCAGTGCGCCCAGCGTCATTTCATGATTAGGGATAAAAAGAGCTGTCATATCCTCACAGTTTCTGTACAGTTCATTGAAGCCTTCAATCCCTCCCCGGATGGTACAGTCTCCATAGCAGATCAGCCTTTTTTCCGGCTCCAGTCCGTACTCACGAAGCGCTTCTTTATAACCGAGAAGCCTGGAACGCGCCGGGTAGATATTGGAAGGATCGGCGATAATCCCGATTTTCCGGTGACCTTTTTCAAGAAACTTCAGGATGGCATTCTTTGCGGCATTCTTATTGTCGACAAAGATCCCGTCGCAGGTCAGGTTATCAATCTTCCGGTCAATCAGGATAATAGGTCTCCCTGCACTTTCAAATATCTTCAGGTTCTGGCCGCTTGTATCCACCGGCATGTTAACAATACCGTCCACACGCTTACGATAAAGGAATGCCAGAGATTCTTTTTCCAAAGCCTTATCTGTCCTGCAGTCGCAGACCATTGTGGCATATCCTTTTTTCCTGAATTCATCTTCCATGCTGGTAATAATTTCCGCACAGAATGTATTGTTGAGTTCCGGAATTACAACTCCGATCGTCATGGAACGGTTCGTACGGACGGCCCTGGCCACTTCATTGATCTCATAGTGCAGGTCTTTAATCGCCGCTTCTATCTTGACGCGGTTCTTTTCACGGACATTTCCTCCGTTAAGATAAGAAGATATTGTCGCCAGGCCGAGCCCGGTTTCTCTGGCAATATCCTTTATTGTCGCCGACATAAAAATCCTCCTCTTTTTAGACCGCATCCGGCAGGATGAGGCCTTCCCTTTGCTTGAAAAACTGCCCGGAAGCCATTCAAAAAAGAATCGACGACCAGTCGGGCATACCGTAAAGGCCAAGTTCGTCTGCCAGGTCCTCGCGGACATAAACCGGAATATAGCCGTAAATTGACGAGCTCTTCCAGATAAAGTTAAACTTTATCCGCGTCACGAGTACATAATCTGTCATCCTGATATTCCCGTTCGGATAAAGCGACTTAAGGTCGCAGGCACCGATCAATACATCCGGAATCCCGCCTTCCCGCCATTTTTCATAATTTTTTTCATTCTGCTCACCACTGGTAATGATATGGCGGTCAAAGGCCAGGCTGTCCTCTCCGTCATTAACATTGTAAATGATATTCTCCTGAAAATACGGGAGTACGGTGACTCCGGCAGAAACTTCGTTTGTATCGGGAGACTGCCAGTTGCACATAATCCTCTTATCCTCAAGCCCGTACTTTTTTAAGAAAGCGGCAAGTGCCCTTCCGTAGCCATAGGGCTCAAGAACCTCATTGATACCGGAAATAATGCTGAAAGTGCAGCTTATGGCAATGGAAAGCGCTGCACAATAATAAAGGAGACGCCGCACCAGCCGCGTTTTTCTCCGTTCCGCTTTCCCGGCGGCTTCCGGCAGCGCCTTTTCGGCAGGCTTTCTTTTTTTTTCAGGCAGAAGACCTTCCTCTTGCTCTGCATTTTCCGCAGACAGCAGCTCTTCCGTTCGCTCTGCATTTTCCAAAGGCAGCAGCTCTTCCGTTCGCTCTGCATTTTCCAAAGGCAGCAGCTCTTCCGTTCGCTCTGCACTTTCCAAAGGCAGAAGTTTCACTGCAGGCGTGTCCTCTCCGACCCAGAAAAAGAAAATCAGGAATATATAAATCAGCCCCGTATGATGCAGGTAAATATACACGAAGGCGCAGAAAAGCGAAAAGAGCACGGACGGAAGGACAAGAAGAAGCGCCAGCCCCTTTCGTCTGGCATAATAAAGCATAAGTATCCACAGGAAAATCCCAAGGATGATTTCCAGCACAAGGATGACGGTATCAAACTGATAACGGTTCAGCAGCGCATAGTAGGAAATGCTGTCTGCATAGGCACTTTCAACAGGCAGCCCGAACAGATTGTAAATGAACATGAGAACGGGGCTGTTGTCGCTTTCGTATTTCACCAGGGCATAAGAATCTGCGCGGGGCAGGATCTCGATCAGCAGAAGAAGCAGTACAAGGATTTCCGTCATAAGGACCAGCTGCTTCCGGTCACTCAGGAAATGCCGCAGACGGTATCCATCTTCCCGAAAATTTTCTAAAAGAAGAACCAGTACGAAGCTGCCGGAAAAAAGTATGCCGTACGCTGAAGTTATGGCCAGAAAACTGAGCGCAAAGAAAAAATGCCAGGGATGCTCCTCACGTGTTTTCCACTGTGATGCCAGTAAAAAAAATGCAAACATCATAAGCCCGTATGGCCTTGCGATAACCGCGTACTGATAAAACAAAAAATAAGTAAACGGCAGGGCCAGACGGATCAGGCGCAAAAAAGGTGATTTGTAAATGAGAAACGCTGCGGAAACCGACGCAATAAGGACAGAAACAATCTTAAGGCTTATTTCATACGAACAGCCGGTTTTTGCAAAAACAGAGAGGATAAGATACCAGGTAGCCGGATGCCCTTCGTAATGCGGCACCTTAAAAAAGATATCAAAATAAGAGGCACATTTAGCAATCTGCCACGACTCCGCCTCATCAAACCAGGGCTCATGGAAAAAGGCAATGCATGAAGTCAGGACAATGTAAAATGCAAGAACCGCAAGCTCCGTTTGTCCTGCGGGACGGGAATTCAAAGCCTTAATCCTGCGTCTTGCACTGATACTGATTTTTCTAATAGTTTTAGCCATAGGCTTCATTTTATAACGATATTGACGCGATTTCAACAATACAGACGTGGATTTCACAATTCATTTTCGGCTTGCTATTTCACAGAATGGGCGTTAAGATAACTTTTACAGCTTTATAACTTCCGTAAATCCGGATTTCATCAGATAAAGGAGAACTATGAATAAAAAAATCATTGCAGTTTTAACAGGAGCAGCCCTTCTCTTTACAGGCTGCGGTGCAGCAGCAGGCACCGCAAGTACAGCAGATTCAGCAGGCGCCTCAAGCACAGCCTCAACCGCTTCAGGATCTTCCTCTGCCGCTTCCGAAACCGTTGATTCCGCCCCTGTCGTCGAAGACACTATTGACAGCAAAGGCATCAGCGCATTCGTCACGCTCGGTGACTACAAAGGACAGGTAATCAACTACCCTGACGATACGGCTATCGAAAACGGCATGATTGCAAACATCGATTACGTCGGCACCATCGACGGAACGGAATTCGACGGCGGTTCTTCCACAGACTATGATCTTAAAATCGGCTCAGGAAGCTTCATTGACGGTTTTGAAGACCAGCTGGTCGGGCATAAAAAAGGTGAAAAAGTAACGGTCAATGTTACTTTTCCGACAAGCTACGGAAACAGTGAAGTTGCCGGTAAAGATGCACAGTTTGCCGTTACCATCAACAGTGTCAAGAAACAGAGTCTCGAAGACGCTTTCACAGCTGTCAGCAATTCCTCGAAGGTCCTTCAGTACCCAAAGGATCTTATGGATACCCTCACTTCGTTTGTAACGAATACCTATTCCTATTACGCAACCACCTACAGCATGGACTATGACAGTTTCCTTGCGGCCGCCGGTGTGTCTGTCGACACGGCAGCGCTTTCTTCGGCTAAAACCATACTTGTTGCCGATGCCATTCTCGACAAAGAAGGTATTACCAAAGACAGCACGGAATATACGGATATGGAAAAGAATGTCCTGTCCTCAAACGGTTTCGCCGATGAGCAGGCAGCACAGGATGCCGGCGCTCTTATCATGGTCCAGAGCTCTACAGGATATTCCCTGGCCTGCGAAGCTATCCAGAAATACGCCGCTTCCTAAACGATATGAAAACCCGGAAAATCACGGGACAGGGATGCAATCCAAAATCTCATAAGTAAGTAAAAAGGACAGTTTCCCCAAAAAGGAAACTGTCCTTTTAAAACATAAACATAAAAAAGGTTCCCTCCGCGTAAGAGAACCTTTAAATAAACAGCCTTAGGATAACGTACCGCACTTGCAGTATTCATTTTCGCTAAAGCTCATCTTGTTTGCCCCGGCCGTCTCTTCGACATCCAGTTCAGCAATAACAGGTGCTTCCCACTTCTCCATATTGTTACCTCCTCATTTACTATTTACTATTCCCAAGTCTAGCCTCTTATCTTTTAAATGTCAAGACTGTTCTTTTACTCATTTTTCATTT